>JANOZA010000689.1:0-4770 GCA_031429155.1 Verrucomicrobiota bacterium
TCCATATCACCATCCCGCACCTCGCCGCACTGCTAACGCTGGCGGCGGCCACCTCACTCACCGCCGCTTCCCGCACATGGGACGGCGGCGATCCTTTCAACACCAACTGGTCCGACACCGACAACTGGAACGGCAGCTTCCCCGTGACCGCCGGGGACGAGCTTTCGTTCCCCGCAGGACCGCTGGACAAGAACATGGTCAACGACCTCGCGGCCGGCACGGAGTTGGACCTCCTCGTCTTCACCGGCGGCGGCTACACGATCTCCGGCAATGGGTTCACGCTCGGCGCAAACGGCATCGTTATGAACGTCATCGGCTCGGCCCTGACCACGATTCAATCGCCGGTCGGCCTCACGGACAGTCAAACCTGGGGCGTCTGGCTCGCCGGTGACCGGCTCACGGTGAATGGCATGGTCAGTTCCCCCGGCCACACTTTGCAAAGCACCGGCACCGGCGTGATTAACCTCGGCGCGGGCTGCTCCGGCCACGGCGGCGCGCTCGTCGTGGACATGAATGAAGGCTCCGGCGGCGGCGTGCGCTTTATGTCAGGCTCCAGCAGCAATTACACCGGTGCCACGACTGTGCGCAGCGGCGTGCTGGAAACTGGCGGCGTCAGCACGGCCTCCGTTGTCACCGTGGAAAGCGGCGGCAAGCTGGGCGGCAATGGCACTGTCTATCGCGTCAGCAACGCGGGCGGCATCATCCAGCCAGGGCTCGCTGCCGGCAGCCTCACGGACACCGCCGGCATCATCACTGTCACCAGTGGCCTCAGCAGTGATGGCACGGGCGTCTTCATCTTCGGAATCGGCGGCTCCACGCCGGGCACGGGCTACGATCAGTTGAAAGTGAACGGTACCGTGAACCTCGGGGATACGACCATGTGGATCGCGGCGAACAATGGTTACGTTCCATCATCGGGGGTCGAGCACATCATCATCTCCAACGACGGCACCGATCCGGTGACGGGCACTTTTCATAACTTCATTGACGGTGAGTACCATCAGTTGGTGGAGGGTGCCGGACTCAGCTCGGGCGGCCGCGGTTTTTACATCAGTTATCGCGGAGGCGACGGCAACGACGTCTCCCTCCGCGCGGCACGGTTGTGGAGCGGTGCCGGCGGCGACGGCCTCTGGTCAAACCCCGACAACTGGGATGGCCCCACGGCTCCCGTCTCCGGTGACAGTCTCTTCTTCCCGTGGGTCACCAACGCCTACGCAGCCGACATGCAGAATGATCTCCCTGTGGACACACTGATCCAGCACATCGCCTCTGCAGGATACTTCTTTGACCTTCCAGGGAACCGCATCCGGCTGGCCGCGGGCATTACAGTGACGAGGGGTCTTTTCGGATGGGACCTGGACATCACCGCCACCGCCCCGCTGACGATTACCGGGTATGATTCCAGCATGTTTCTGGGAGGTGATATTGATAACGGTGGCCATGCCCTGACGCTGACCGTCGCCAACACGAATCCCGCCGACTCCTTCCACGGTGCGGGCCTCAACGGGGTCATCTCCGGCAGTGGTTCCCTGACTAAACGCGGGAATGGCAGAGCCGGCACCAATGGCAGCAACACTTACACGGGCGGCACGCTGGTGGCGGAAGGGAGATACCGCGTCTCGGACACGGCCTCGCTCGGTGCGGTCAATGCGCCCTGCGTGGTGGAGGCGGGTGCGGAACTCGTTTTTGATACCAACAATGTGGAAGTTCTCACGGCCACGCTCGCGCAGCCCATCACGCTCCGCGGCACGCTGCATTGCGAAGGTGAAGACGGCGCGGTCATGACTTTTTCCGGGCCCGTTACCGTGGAAGGCACGCAGGCAAAGGTGATCGCGGACGTCGCTGTCACGCTCTCCGGCCCTGTCAGCGGAGCAGGTGCCCTCACAAAAACCGGCCCGGCAACCCTGCGCTTCAGCGGCGGGGCTTCCAACACTTTCACCGGTGGATTCACCGCGCTCGAAGGCAACGTGGAACTGGCCAAGTCGTCGGGATCGAAGTCGCTGGCCGGCCCGGTCACGTTCGGCTTTGGCAGCACTCCGGTAGCAATGGACTTACTCTTCCAGGAGCAGTTCGCCAGCACCGCGCAGGTCTCCATCGGGCCGAAGGGCATCCTCGATCTCAACAGCCTCGACTGCGGCATTGCCTCGCTGGATCTCACCGGCGGTACCATCATCGGAGCGCCAGGAAAGCTGCGTCTCGCCGGCGGCCTGACATCTCATGCCGCAGCGCAAAGCGCGCTCATCAGCGCGAACCTTTTCTCCGCACCGCTCAGCGCGGTGTGGATTGTGGAAGACGGCGCCGCTGTTCCTGACTTGAAAGTAAGCGGCAGCGTCGAGACCACCGTGGCCAACCCCACAGTGAACAAGAGCGGCGCGGGCAGTGTGCAATTCATGGGCAGCCAGCAACTGCAGCGCGCGCTCGTCAGCATGGGTGAAGTCACTTGGGATGCCGGCAGCCTGACAAAGCTCGACTGCAATGGCGGCATCGTGACCGGCGCGGGCAGTTGCGGCCAGCTCACTGGCATGTCCGGCGGCGGCGCGATTAGCCCCGGCGGCAGCACCGCGGCCACCTTCCACAGCACCAGTCTCGGCCTGCACCCGAGCACGATCGCCCGCTTCGATCTCTTCACCAGCACGCCAGGCACGGGGTTCGATCAAATCATCAGCGCCAGCCAGCCGGTGCTGAATAACGCCACGCTCCAGCTCATCGTGCGCCCTGGATTCCTCGCTGCTCCCGGCACCGCAATGATGCTGGTGGAGAACACCACCGGCTTCGGCGTCAGCGGCACCTTCGCCGGACTGCCGGAAGGCAAACACTTCAGCGTCAGCGGCAGACTCTTCCGCATTTCTTATCAAGGCGGCAGCGGCAATGACATCACGCTCACCGCCGCCGCCGGCACGGCGAAGATCAACAGCTTCACCACTGCGACCGTCTCCGGCCCTGCCGGGACGCAGACTTCCATCGCCATCACCGCGAGCGGAGCGTTCGGACTCGACTACCTCCTCGAATCCTCCACCGACCTAACTACCTGGTCGCCCGTCGCGCAGCAACCCGCCACCGCCGGCGGCATCCTGAATTTCTCCCTGCTTCAGCCCAATTCCGCGCGGCGCTTCTTCCGCATCACCACGCTCTGACACCCGCCTCCAGCAGCCACTCTCTATTCCAGCTCAACACCATACCCACGCCATCCCAACATGAACTCACGCCCGCTCACCCACTTTCTCGCCCTGCTGCTGATCCCGGTTTCTTCTCTGCGTGCGGATTTCCGCAGCGGCCAGGCGGCCGACCTCGCACTGGGCGAGATTGGCTCTAACAGGTCCTTCAAGTCCGTGTCCGCCATCGCCGTGGACCCCGTCACGCACAAGGTCTTCGTGTCGGATGCCCAGCGGAGCCGGGTGCTGCGGTTTTCCTCGCCCGAGTCGCTAACCAACGGAGGCGGGGCGGAGGCGGTGCTGGGGCAGGCGGATTTTGTGGAGACCGGCCCGGGCACTGCGACCAACCGGCTGTCCTACCCGCAGGGGTTGGCAGTGGACTCTGCGGGCCGGCTTTGGGTGGCGGATCAGGGGAATAACCGCGTGCTGCGCTTCGATCACGCCGCGAGCCTCGGCAGCGGAGCGCCGGCTGCCGGGCTGCTCGGACAGCCAGGTTTTTCCAGCAAGACTCCCGGCGTCGCGGAGAACAGGATGGATAGCCCCGCGGCTCTGGCGGCAGACCAGCAAGGTGCGCTGTGGGTTGTGGACACGGGAAACCACCGGGTGCTGCGCATGGATAATGCGGCGGCCAAGCCCATCGGCGGCGCTGCGGACGGCGTGCTCGGGCAGCCGGACTTTTCCCAAAACAACCCCTCCATATCCGCCGACGGACTAACCTGGCCCAGTGCCATCGCCGTGGAATCCGTGCTGGCTTCCGGGATTTGGACGACGTCGCGGCTGTGGGTGGGTGATGGCGTCAGGAACCGCGTGCTGTTGTTCACCAATCCGGCCAGCAAACCGGATGGCGGTGCGGCGGACCTCGTGCTGGGTCAACCCACCTTCACGGACTCCGCTTTTGCGACCACGCGCAACGGAATGAACGGCGTATCCGGCCTGGCCGTGGCCGGCGGCACGCTCTGGGTGGCCGACCGGGATAACCACCGGGTGCTGCGATTCGACAACGCGGCTGGCAAAACCAACGGGGCCAATGCCGACGGGGTGCTGGGGCAAAGTGTATTCACGGCGGCTGTCACCGGCGGCGGGGTCGGCGGTATGAATGGCCCGCTGGACATCGCTCTGGATGGAGGGCGGCTCTGGATCGCTGATGACAGGAACCGCCGCGTGCTGCGCCACGAAAACGCCGCCCTCAAGACCAATGGCAATGATGCCGACGGGCTGCTGGGCGCCGCCGTTTTTATCGCAGCCGGTATTGATGCCCGGACCGTGTCCAGTGGTGGCGGGATGGCCATTGATCCGGTCAGCGGCAAAGTCTTTGTCTCTGATCAAATCAACAATCGCGTGCTGCGGTTCGCCTCCGCCGGAACCCTCGCCAGCGGTGCGGCCGCGGAGGCCGTGCTGGGGCAGCCGGATTTCACATCCAACGTTCAGGGACTGGGGGCCAGCGGAATGCGTGTGCCGGCGGGTCTGGCGATGGACCACTCGGGCCATCTCTGGGTGGCCGATTCTTCGAACAGCCGCGTGCTCCGTTTTGACAATGCCGCCACCCTCCCCACGGGCAGCGCTGCCAGCAGGGTCCTGGGACAGGCTACGTTCCAGACATGGTCCTGGAGTGCCACGG
>JANOZA010000690.1:0-1527 GCA_031429155.1 Verrucomicrobiota bacterium
GAGGAGTTTCGCCACACCCGCGAGCAGCAGAAGTCCCACGGCAAGCGCGGCGCAAAAGCCCAGTCCCACTTCGGGTTCCCGCGGAGGACTGAGCGCGATGGCGAGCCACACCAGCGAGCCCGCCACCACCGGCAGCACCAGCCATGTCAGGGGATCGCGCCACAGGCTCGCGCCGCCGGTGACCGGCGCACGCACTGCCGCCAGCGGCGACACGCGGCGCACGCAAAGCAGCGGCAGCAGCGCGAAGCTCACGCACAGCAGAAACCCGAACACCAGCGCCTGCCCGGCCATAGCCAGGCTCAAATGCGTCTCCACCTCCACCGGCAATATCATGCTTATGAAGTATGGCGCGGCAGACACCGCAGCCGCGCCGATCAGCACCCCGCCAACAGAACCCGCGATGCCCAGCCAGAGACCCTGGATGACATAAACGGCCAGCGCTTTCGCCGACGTGCAGCCGAGACACCTCAGCGTCGCGACGATAGGCAGTCGCTCCACGGCGTGAACATGAATGGCGCTCGCCACCCCAAGTCCGCCGAGCACCAGCGCGATGAACGCCATCAGACTCAGAAAGCTGTTCACCATCTCCAGCACGAATTTGATGCTCTTCTTCCGCGCCGCCACGGTCTCTATGGAGATGCCTTCCGTCCGCAGCGGCTTCTTCAGCTTCTCCGCGAATTCCTTGTCCACATCGTAGCCATCCGGAAAGAGCAGCCACGCACGGTGGAACGTGCCGCCCGAGGATTCATCAAGCCCCGACTTCGCCGCGAGTTGTCTCGCGAAGAACATCTCCGGTGCGAACGCCGTCATGAGCGAAACCTGCGGCGGAGGCTTACGCAGGACACCGAGGAGCGGGAGTTCCAGTTCGCCCAGCTTCAATTTGTCGCCCGCGTGCAGGGCGAGGCTTTCCTCCAGCAGGGAATCCACGACGAAGCCTTCGCCGGCCAGGCATCGGTCCCACGCTTCCGCCGGCTCGGTGATCGGCTTGCCAAAGAACGGCCAGCCTTCGTCCACCGCCCGCGCCTGCACGAGTTTCGCATCCTCGCGGCCACTGACGCGCGCCATGGTCGTGAAGGCCGTTTCCCGCTGCACCTCGCAGGAATAGCCGCGCAGCAGTTCCTCCGCCTTCGGAGAAATGGGCCGCTTGGCGAAAAGATAGGCATCCGCCCCGAGCATCGCCCGCGCTTCGCCGTCCACCGCCTGCAGCAGGCTGTCGCGCAGCGATCCCACCGTGACCAGCGCCGCGATCCCGGCCATGATGGACACGGAAAACATTAGCAGCCGCACCCGCGCCCGCCGGCTGTCGCGCCACGCCATGCGCCAGCACCACGGGGAAAACAGATGGAGGAAGAAAGTCATGCTGCGAGGATGAGCGGCATCGCACGCCGCGCCAGGCGGAGAATCACGGTGCCATCACCGTGCGCCCGGCATACTTTCCATTCACGAACGACCACGCCACGAGATATCCGCCTGCGCCGTCGCTGTTCCACATGGCCACCACCAACTGCGCGGCGGGCTTGCCCGGCG
>JANOZA010000691.1:0-5382 GCA_031429155.1 Verrucomicrobiota bacterium
TGCCCTGAAAGCGGTACACCGTTTCCGCCTGGCCGAAGACCAGGGTGTTCTGAAACTGGTTCAGTCCCAGAGGATTCACTGGTGTGGTGGCGGCCATGCCCGGCTGGTTGGCGGCAAAGGAGTTGTCGAATTCATACGTCGCCATCAGCGTGGCAGCGCGAGTGGTGGCGGCAGCCGCCAGAGTAGCGGCCACGATGAGGGAGGCGCTGTGTTGGGTTTTGTTCATGGGTGGGATGGTTCTGAAACAGGCAAGGCGTGCCTTCATGGGTTTATCCGCAAGCGATAACTGATGGCATTAAAAAAGTTCCCCCGCGCCACACCGCCGGCTGCTGCCGGCTGCTGCCGGCTGCTGCCGGCGTAGCGCAGCGCTCGTGCTGCGCGCTCAGCGACCAGATGCCGGTGGTGCGGTGCGCAAACGGAGTGGCCGCAGCGGGCCGGCGGCGAGCAGGGAACTGAGGATGAAGAGGTGTGTTTTCATGGCGGAGTTCATTGAAGTTTAGGATTTCTATCATCGTGCACCGCCTCCTGGCGCTGTCCTCTTCCCGGAAATCCCCCGGCTCCCACACAGTGGGTGCCCGGCGATGACGCAGGTTGCTGACAGCCCACTGTTTGATCAGGCCCGCGTCTCATTCGCCTTGAGGGCGGAAAGAGCAGCGCCGGGCCGCGGCGCTCAGTTGGTGTGTGGCATGTTTCGCACTGGTGTTGAAAACCGGGTATAGGACTTTGGTCGGATACCGGGATGATTTTTCTATCCGGCTAAAGTCGGATTGCGGCCCGTGGCCTGTCGCTTTGGCTCGAATGTTATCCAGTTAGCGCGCCTGTCTCGCTCCGCTCGGCTGAGACGGGTTGTAGTGAACGGCGTCAGCCGCACTTTGATGGGAGCACGTTTTGCCTGCGGGACACGCTGCAGGTTTTAGAGTGCTGCTGCGCAGATTGTTTTCACCCGTCCCGGAGCGACGGGGCACGGGCGGCCACGGTCTGATAACGAAAACACCCGCCAGCGTTCATCCGAAGTGGAATTTCGCCCGGCCACGGCAGGGCAATTGATGGCGGCGTCATCAAGACTCACCAACTGCACAAAGCAATGAAACGCTTCCTTCTTTCCCTTCTCCTCGCCGGCCCGCTGTCCGCCGCTGATCCGTCGCTGCCGGATGAAATCAACGTCGCCGGAGCCAGCATCAAAACGGGCGGCTGCTGCCTCGCGTGGAACCCGGACACCGCTGCTCAAATCACGGGCCAATACGAAGGCATCAATATCACCGACGGCTCTTCTGCTCTCGAACTGACGGCCACCGGCGAGGGGCGGGACATCATCCTCAGCGGACGCATCGAAACGAAGTGGGCGGACTTCTCCACCAGCACCAGCACCTTCTCGCGCGCTGAACTGAGCGGCCAGGAAGACCCGTGCCTCATAGCCGCACGCGGCGTCATAAGGGGCTGGCTCGTGCCGTTCAATCACCCGGATAAAAAGGAAAACGCCCTGCGCCCGGCCATCATCCCCGGCGGCGATGTGTATGTGAGGGTGGAGTGGAGTTTTTATTCTGCAGCCGGTCCGGAGGCCGCGGGAATGAGGACTGCGGGGAGCAGGCGCATGGCGGCTACTTTCCGAGCGTCTCCAGCGCGATGAGGGTGGCGGCGTGGCGGTTGTCTGCGCCGAGTTTGTTGAAGACGTTGCTGAGGTGGACTTTGATCGTATTCGGCGCGGCGCCGAGGATGCCGGCGATTTCCACATTGGATTTTCCCTGCGCCACCCACAGCAGCACTTCGGCTTCGCGCGGTGTGAGTCCCAGCGACTCCAGCGGCGCGGCGCTGCGGAAGTCCGGCTGGAAAGACGCGCTGCGCTTTTGCTCGCGGGCGAGCCGCGCGCGGATGGCGCCGAGCAGTTCCGGCACGCTGGCGGGCTTGGTGAGGTAATCGTCCGCGCCAAGTTCCATGCCCGAGCGGATGTCCGGC
This sequence comes from Verrucomicrobiota bacterium, assembly GCA_031429155.1. GTDB lineage: Bacteria > Verrucomicrobiota > Verrucomicrobiia > Verrucomicrobiales > V1-33 > V1-33. The sequence continues at coordinate 1,954 of JANOZA010000691.1, forward strand.
TTCTCGCCGCGCGCCGTGAGGAAGATAAACGGCGTCCCGCAGATGCTGCGGTCTTTGCGCAGCGTGTGGAGCACCGCGTGACCGTCCATCCCGGGCATCATCACGTCGCAGAGGATGAGGTCCGGCTTTTCCTCCTGCGCGAGCGTGAGGCCGGCGCGGCCATTGTCGGCTTTGAGCACGGCGTAGTCTTCCATCTCCAGGATGGTGGCGATGGACGAGAGCATGTCCGGCTGGTCTTCGATGATGAGAATGGTCTTCATAGCGTGGGTGAATTGAGTGGAGATGGATGAGCGAAGAGAGGCAGACGGACGGTGACGGTGGTGCCTTCCCCGGGTGTGCTTTGCAGAACCATGGAGCCGGCATGAAGCGCGACGCAGCGCTGCACGATGACGAGGCCCAGCCCTGTGCCGGGGCGGTTTCCGACGTTACTGCCGCGGGTGAACGATTCCAGAATGTGCGTCTGTTCCTCCACGGGGATGCCGATGCCGCGGTCGCGAATGGTGAAGACGGCGTCGGCGCGGTCGCGCGTGAGAGTGAACTCCACGGGCTGCCCGGGGTCGGAGTACTTCACGGCGTTGGAGATGAGGTTGGTGAGGATGTGGCGCACGGTGGACTCATCGGCCACGGCTTCATCGAGCGGGGAGCCGGCGCGGTAGTGGATGGGGGAGGTGCCGCCGGTGGCGGAATAGAGTTCATCCGTGAGGGTGCGGCAGAGTTTATCGAGGTCCAGGGGCTGAGGGTCGAGACTGAGGCGTCCGTCTTCCACGCGGCCGAGAAGCAGCACTTCCTCGATGAGCGCGGCGAGGTTTTTGGTGCTGCGGAAGATGATGTCGAGCTGCTCCTGGCGCTTTTCCTGCGGCAGGCGGTCGAAGTAACGGCGGAGCACTTCCACGGCAGCCATGATGACGCCGAGCGGCGTGCGAAACTCGTGTGAGACGAGCGAGACGAAGTTGGTTTTCAATTGGCCCAGCTCCCGTTCCTGGGCGAGGGCGATGGCGAGTTCGCCGGTGCGGGTGGCGACGCGGGCCTCGAGGTCGGCGTTGAGTTCGCGGAGATCGGACTCGCGCCCGGCAACGCGAGCACACATGCTGCGGAAGGAATCGGCGAGGGCACCGAGTTCATCCGCGCGCGGGGCCAGCACCGGGCCGGGAGCATCGCCGCGGGTCATGGCGTCTGTGGCCCGGGCGAGTTCCGCCAGCGGCTGGCTTACTTGTTTGCGCAGCGTCCATGCGATGAATCCGAGGACGAGGGCCAGCGACACCAGGCCGCTCCAGAGGACCCATTGCGCGGAGGCGAAGGCTTCCGCCTGCAATTGCGACTGCGGCACGGCGGTGACGAATAACCATTCCGGCCCGGCGAGGCGGGCCACGCTGTAGTAGCTGTCGCTGGCGCCATCGAATCCAGAGAACCGCCGTTCTCCCGGATGCGCGAGACAGACTGCGTGCAGAGAGGTGAGCGCGGCATCGCCGGTGGCCTGCGCGGTGAGATCGCCAGCGGTGTCGAGGATGCGCTGGCGGTGCCGCGAGTGGGCGATGAGCCGCCCGTCCTCCCGCACGATGAAGTGCACAGCGCCGGCGATGTCGCACTGCGTGGAGGCATCCAGCGTGCGGTGCATATACATGTTATGCCCGACAGAGCCGAGGAATTCATCGCCGTGCCACACAGGGAGATAGACGGAAACCATCGGCGTCGGCTCCGCAGGATCATTCTGCACGCCGGTCCACCGGCAGCCATCGCGGGCGGGATGCTCCGGCAGGGAGAGCGCGATCCATTCCAGCCCCGCCGTCTCATAATGGCCTGGCATGAGGGAGGGCCACAGCGGCACGTCCACGTCGAACCCGATGTTCGCCATGCCGGCGAGTTGAAAGTAGCAACTCGGGAAGGAGTCCAGCCAGCCGGGCATCAACTCCGCGCAGAGTTGATGCCCCGTGGCGATGATGCGGCGGCACTCCGGCGAGTCCGGCCATGTGTTATCCGCCCAGAGCACAGGATTCCGGCGGGAGTCCGCCAGGCCCTCGCGGGAACGCCACGCGCCATCCGGGCACTTCACATACCAGCGATCCCAGAAGGCGGCGATTTCCTCCGGCGTCTGCGGACGACCGAGACGATGGAGGAACTGCCCTCGCACGAGCCGCAGATTGGACTCGATCTGCCGGAAGCGCGCCTCCTCGCGCTCCGCCCGCTCGCGCACGTAGGTTTCGAGCTGGCGCACACCGCTTTCCTTCATGGCGGAGAACACGAGCGCGTAAGTGACCGCCGTGACAACGGCCACGACGAACCCCGTGCCCAGCGCCACCCGAACGAGGATGCGGCGGGAGACAGTCATGCGGCTGAGAGCGGATGGTGATTCATGAGGGCATGTGTAATGCCGGATTCCGCCGGAGGCCATAGCCCGATGGTAGTAGTTGAAGCAACGTAGCGGAGACAGGTGGAGGCCCGCACCGTGACACCAGCCGCGCGGCGCAGTTGTCCGGCGCACCGCGCGGCAGAGCCGCTCAAGGGGCAGATGCATGCGGCCATTCCAGGCGGTAAAAGCGCTGCCCGGCGGCGGCGGCGGGGGCGATCCAAAAGCTCGGCGTGAACTGTGAGCCGGCCGCTCCCGATGTGTGTTTGATGGAAGCCTCCAGCACGCTCCAGTTTTGGAGGTCCGGGGAGGAGCGGACCTCAAAGCGCTCTCCGATCCGCGCATTGATGAGCATGTAGAATTTCCCCTGCACATCCAGGCCGACTGATTTGATGGACGACTCCAGCGCGGGACTGAAACGCAGCACTCTCTCGTGACCGAGGTCACTCACCCAGAGGCGGCCGCTGGCATCCAGGGCGCAGTCGGCACAGCTATCGAGGCTGTTCCACGCCGTGCTCTCAAAGCCGTCGGGTGCTGCGCCAAAGCCAGGCTGGCCGAGGACGCCATCCGCGGCGGCTCCATTGGGCCGGGTCGCTGCATTGTCGAACCATACCACCCGATTGCTGGACAAATTGCTAACAAAGAGCCGTCCCGCGGGACTTGCGCACAGTCCATAAGGTCTGCTTCCGAGGGTCTGGCTGGTGATGGGCGAATAGGAATTGAGGGTGAAGGACGGCTGCAACAACACCCCGTTGGCGCTGGCTCCATTGGCCTTGCCCGCCGCCGCATCGAACCTCAGCACGCGGTGAAAGAGCCGGTCGCTCACCCATAAGTGCCCTGCGGCATCTGTGGCCAGGCCGCTGGGGTCGCTGATCGTGCCGGCGTCACTGGTGCCGGCGGAACTGGTGAAGTTCATCTGTCCGAGGACGCCGGATGCCGCCGCGCCATTGGCCAGGGACACCGGATTGTCGAATCGCAGCACCCGGCTGTTTCTGCTGTCAGCCACCCAGAGCCGCGTGGTGGACCATCCGGGGAATAGCTGATTGAACGTGGTTTCCACGGCGAGGGCGGTCGGCACATACATC
>JANOZA010000692.1:0-1980 GCA_031429155.1 Verrucomicrobiota bacterium
CCGAAAGTCACTCCCGTCATGGCGGGAGTCACTCCCGAAGGGCCGAGAGTCGCTCCCGTCATGGCGGGAGTCACTCCCGGCCATTCGGCACTTTGTGGCGCAACTTGCTGAAAATCAACATTTACCCCATCAAAATGCCCCGTTTCACTCCAGAAATTATAGTCCCCCGGAGCCCCCAACCGCCGCTCGCGTCAGCGCATTAAAAAGCCTTCATCTTTCTCCCGGTCCCCACCCACCAAGCACCAAAAACACACCCAACCTACCCAACATTATGCCCGATCCCATCCCCCGCCCCGAATACGACCTCTCAATCACGTAGCTCTGGTGCTTGGGCAGGCGAACGTTCGGGAGCTTTTGGAGCACAGCGGGCGCTTTCCATGGTCCGCCTGACGTTTCACCGCGTCACCCGCTGCGCGGCTGATGTAATTTTTCCACCCGCCGGAGAGATTTCTTGCCTCCAGCGCCCCCAACGACTATCCGGCTGCCCCCATGCCGCCCCCCCTCCTCCCTCCGAACCGGAAATCCTTAACCCGCGGCCCTCTCCCCTATAAGACCCGGCAAAAACGCCAGTCGTATAATAGGCAATCAGACGTCTCCCCGTGCTCACTGTGAAGACCATCAACAGCCGTTGGTTTGCTGCGTTTGCCCCGGCATTGCTCGGCTTTGGCTTGGCGGCTCTCTGTGTTCGCGGCTTTGAGTCCTACGGCTGGAGTCTCTTTCTTGGTTTGCCGGTAGCGGTCTGTTTCCTGTCAGCCTTCTGCACTTCATTCCGGCGCGAGGTGTCGTTTGGTTCGGCTTATTGGACTTCCGTTCTTAGCCTCTTGCTTCTGGGCTGCTTCATCCTGATTTTCGCGCTCGATGGCTTGATTTGCCTTCTCATGGCCTTTCCTCTGGCGATGGTGCTTGCCCTCTTGGGCGTTTCCTTTGGCCGACAGCTTGGCAGTTCTTGCGGAGGCGGCATCCGTTCCGCACTTCCTTTGTTGCTCGTGCTATTGTTTCCCGGCCTCGTCGCCTTTGACAGCGCCACTACGCCACCGCCGCCACTTCGCACCGTGACCACCAGTGTCATTATTCACGCGCCGATTGAGCGCGTTTGGCGGACGGTGATTGCGTTTCCCAAGATTACAGAGCCAGCGGACGGCATCTTCCGCTTCGGCATCGCCTATCCCATCGAAGCGCGTATCGAGGGTTCGGGTGTCGGCGCGATTCGTCATTGTGTGTTCTCCACCGGCAGCTTCGTAGAGCCGATTACCGTCTGGCAGGAGCCTACACTTTTGGCGTTCGATGTCAGTTCGTCCCCGCCGCCCATGGAGGAGCTTTCTCTGTACGAGCACATTGAGGCACCACACCTTCACGGTCATATGGTTTCGCATCACGGCCAGTTCCGACTCATCCAGCGCGGCGAGCAAGTTGTCCTTGAGGGCACCACTTGGTTTACGCACAGCTTATCGCCGCAATGGTATTGGGGGCCCATTTCCGATTACATGATTCATCGGATACATGAGCGCGTCCTCAACCACATCAAGCAAACCGTCGAAAGCCACTGACCGCAACGCCTAGCGAACATGGCTCGCATGGTGCCAAGCCGCGATGCTAAACGGGGCAGAACGATTCGAGGACGGAGGCGGGTGATGCTCAGCGGGCGTCCGAGGAGTCCGGGGCATCGGGGTGCGAGGGGCTCAGGCGCCGAGCATTCTGGCCAGATGCCGCAGTTCATCTTCCGCTTCCGCTGCTGTGGAGACCGTCCCGGATACTTCCGCACGCAGGGCGGCGGCGAAGCGCTGGCGGAGTTTGAAAATGGCGGAGCGCAGCGCGGCGTCCGTCATTCCCAGCGCGGCGGCGGCGGCGGCACCGGATGTTTCCTGTTTGCCAGTGAGCAGGAAGTCCTTGAGCACAGCGAAGCGTTCCGCATGGCCTGCAGCGGCGTAGTCCGCGGCGAGGCGTTCCACCGCCCGGGCCATGACCGTCTGTGCCCATTGG
>JANOZA010000693.1:0-8562 GCA_031429155.1 Verrucomicrobiota bacterium
AGACAGAGGCGCTGGCCCTGGCCTTTGGAGAGCTTGTTAATCAGGCGGTCGGAGAGCGGCGCTAGGTCGGTGAACTCCATCACGTCGTGGATCCGGTCCACGCGTTCCTGGCCGCGGAAACTCAGCGCCCGGGCATAGAAGTCGAGATACTCCAGCACGGTCATGTTCTCGTAAGTGCCGAAGCTGTCCGGCACCCATCCGAGGAGCCGGCGCACTTCGGCGGGATACAGCACCACATTGTGCCCCATGATGCTGGCGCGGCCCGAGCCCGGATAGTCGAGCGTGGCTAGGATACGCATCGTCGTCGTCTTGCCCGCGCCATTCGCACCGACAAAGCCGACCACTTTCCCCGGCTCGATTTCAAACGAGACGCCGTCCACGGCCTTGAGCGTGCCAAAGGTGCGGTGGAGATTTTCGACGACGACAGCGGACATGATTGGAAACTTTGGAATCTACCTCAGAGGACCGTAGAGAAAAACATGGTCGCTCTCCCAGCGGATGCTCCCCAGCGTCTCCACCATCCCGGCGCGGGGATCGGTGGAGGAGGCGTAGAAGAAATTCTTCGGGGCGTCGGTGACGAGGCGCTTTCTTTGTCCCTCGGGGAGGACAGCGACGGCTTCGGCTCGCCATGCGATGAAGTCGCCTGGCGTAGCTTCGACGAGGGTGATGGTTGCGCCGGTGGTGACCGGGCCGGGTGACGACCAGTATTTCCCGGCGGCATCCGTGTAGAAAACGCGGGCCAGCGGCGCGGTCAGGGTGGAGGTAATGACGGGCGTGGCGCTGCCGGGTTTGAGTTCGAGACGGCCACGGGTGGAGATCATGGCGTCGAGGATTTGTCCCTGCTCCGCACGGCTTTGAAACCAGTCGCCGGCGTAGGAATTGCCGGAGACGGTGTAGTTCTGCGGCTCGGAGCGGCTGCGGTATCCGAAATCGGAGGCATTGTTGAGCCGGTTCCAGCGCGATGCCGGCAGCAGGGCCATGTTGACCACCACGGCTTCGTCCGTTTCAAAGGAGCCGCCAAACAGCACGCCGGTGCGGCTCACCTGGAACTGGTGGACGAACGCCGCATTCTCCGCCGCATCGAGATACACCACGGCGGCGCGATGGCCCTTCCCGCCGATGCCGTCCTGGAAGAAAATCACCGCCAGCAGCAGCACGGCCGCGATGATGGAGATCAGCGGCGTGGTGTAGAACAACCGGTGCCGCCGCCCGGCTTTGGCGAAGTAGAAGAGGTTCACCGGTCCCACGACGATGCCGAAGATCATCAGGATGAGCCCCACCTGCCACGCGGCGAAGTCTTTCGTGCCCAGCGCTTCCATGAGCGGATTACGTCCGGCACTGTAGGGTTGAACATCCTGCCCCTGCCCCGTCAAGACGCGCAGTGCCGACCCATATTCCTCACGCTGAGCAGTCTTGACCGCCGCGCTGGAATAACGGCCCACTTCCGTTCCATCGAGTTCCTTGCCGTCCCATGGAATGGCGCTCACCATGCCTGCTCCCAGCGCGTGCCGCTGACCGGGATAGGGGCGCTCCGCAGTCAGGATAGAATCGACATGGATGCCCAGCGACTCAAGCGCCGGACCGCCGGTCTTGGCGTGCAGGTCGAGATTGCCGCCGAGTTTCACCCATTGGAGAATGGCCGACCGCACGCCGGGCTGCACGGCCATCCATTCGTCGGCGGAAATCGCCAGCACATCGAGCCCGGAATACCCGCGCCAGTCGGCGGGGAGCATCGCGGCATCGTAGAGGGCGGCGAATTCCTCCCGCCTGTAGCCGCTGCCCTTGGCCGAAGCCCGTGCATTGTCGTTTATGGCCTTGAGGCTGTGTTCGGCCAGCGCCTTGCTGAAAACAGTGAACGCCATCTCCTGCACGCCGCCGCCATCGAATGACACGCTGCCCGAGCGGTCGCCGCCCGATATCGAAAGCCGTAAATCACTTCCTTCCTCCACCCCGCAGACCGGCACCAGGAACTCCCGCTCCGTCGTCTTGTTTGCCGGGGCGGTCATGGAAAAACTGCTCTCCAGCCCGTTATCGGGGCCGCGGTAGTTGTCTGACCTGCTCGACGCACCGATGGTAATCTTCCGCTCCACCGCAGCGTCGTTCTTCACTTTCACCCGCACTGGCGCATAGCCGGTCGGCGGCACCAGACTGAAGACACTCACCACCTCAGCCTCGGAGGACTTGTCATCCAGCAGCACGGTGTGCGAGGTCTGCGCCTCGCTCCACGACGAAGCCGCGGCCAGCAGGGCGATGGTGCGGAGGATGCGATTCATGGGGAAGGGTTCGCCGGGCGTGGAGGGGCGCGACGGGCCATGGTGCCGTGAGTGATAGAAGAATCAAGAAACGAATTGCGCCCGCTACTCTCCTGCGCCGCGACCGCTGAGCACCACGCCGGCCCACACGGCCAGCACTCCGGCCACCACGCTGAGCACGGCATTCAACGCCGCGAGCGCCACCCGGTCCTGGCGGATGAGATCGAACGTATCCCATCCGAACGTCGAAAACGTCGTGTAGCCGCCGAGCAGGCCCGTGAGCAGCGCCAGCTTCCATTCCGAGCCGCGCGCCTGACACATGCCGTGGAGCAGTCCGAACAGGAAGCAGCCCGAGACATTCACAAGGAAGATGCCGAGGGGAAAGGCCCCGCGCGGCGAGGCCACGAGGGAGGCGAGCCACCAGCGGGCCACGGCGCCGAGTCCGCCACCGGCGGCGATAAGGAGGATGCTGTTCATGCACCGGACTCTAAACACCCGGAATCGGGCGGGGCAAAGAAAATCGCCACGCGGGAGTTGCCAGACGGGACCGCGCAGCTATGATCGCGGCCCGCTCCTCCTGAACCCCACACTTTTCACCACCATGATCCGCCCCCTCCTTTGCCTCCTCTGCCTCGCCGGCACCGCCTCCGCTGTCACTTATTCTGTGGACGCCATCGTCACCGCCCCGGCCCCGACGCAATCCTACATCTACAGAGAATCGCCTCCCGGCACCATCATTCTCGACAACACCCATTCCGTCACCACCGCCCTCCAGGGCACCGCCGGGGCCGCGGGCGGCAATGTCGAGCTCTTCGCCACCGGCGATTCCGATCCTACCTATGTAAATCCCGCCAACGGCCAGCCATTCTCCACCGTCCCGCTCGTCTCCCTCACCGGCACCGCCAACAACGCCGCGTTCAACCTGACCAGCCTCAACGGAACCATCTGGTTCACCACCACCGGCGGCGGCCCGTATAACATCGCGTGGGGCGCGAACAACTTCGCCAACCTCTGGTTCAACCAGCTCATGGACGCCGTCGCCGCCAAGATGAACCCTGCGTTCATCGGCCTCCTCAATGCCAACCGTCAGTCCATTTACGAATCCTTCCGCGACCAGGGCGGCTTCGCCGAGTCCTCAGACCCGAATATCTCCCACATCTACGAGGACGCCGGGCAGTTCAATATCGGCCTCGCCGGCTTCATTGACCAGTCGCCGCGCCTCCGCGCTCTCTTCCCGACGTTCGCCGCGTTCATTCCCAACGGCGTCCAGTTCAGCGAGGTCGTCATGGTCAATGGCGTGCCCCGTTACAGCTTCCTCGCTGTCCCCAGCGGCGTCGTGATGGGCGACCAGTTCGGTTCCTTCAATGGCACCTACGTCATCACCGCCCCGGCCCCGCAGATCCCCGAGCCGGCCACGACAGCGCTCGCATTGATCGGCGCGGCGGCGCTCCTCAGGCGGAAAAGGTAGAGGTAGCTCGACTTTCCAAAGTCGAGTCTTGAGCAGCGAGCACCCGACTTTGGAAAGTCGGGCTACGTTTCCGGCTTCATGATCCACGCGGACGGATGTTGGGTGAATCCGATGTGCGGATAGTATTCCACCGCTGCCGGGGCTGATAGAAGGATCAGCGAACACTGCGGCCCCAGCCGCGACCGCGTCTCGGCGATGAGGCGGCGTCCGATCCCCTGCTGCGCGAATGCCTGATCCACCGCGAGGTCCGAGAGATAGCAGCAATACGCAAAGTCCGTCACCGACCTCGCCACGCCTATCAGCTCGCCATTCCGCCGGCACGTCGCCCACAGGCTGGCCCCGGACACCATTTGTGCCAGGCACGCCGCGTCATCCATCGGCCTGCGCTCCGCGAGCGTGGAACGGCGCAGCACATCCGCGAACTCCGCCAGCGTCGGCGTGTCCGTCGTGGAGAAGATCAGCGTGTTGTCAGACATCTGCGCTTAGTGCATCTCCACGGCGCACGATCCCAGGCCGCCGCGGAAGTAGTTGAACTGCACATTCGGGTGTCCCGCGAGCAATGACATCGGCACCGCGCTGTCGGCGAGGCCTTTGGAAATCATCAGCGCCGTGAGGCGCTGCCCCAGCGGGTTGTCGTGCGTGCCCGCGTGCCAGATGCTCACCTTCTCCGCCTGCCAGGTTTCCACGGGGCCGACGGTGATGGCCTTCACCGGCACCATGGTGACATTTCCGCCGCCGCTGGTCCGCGCGTTTTGCATGAGTGTCACCGGATGCAGTTCCACGGTGCGCGTGGTTAGCGCACCGTACTCTGCGGGCGTCGGCGGCGCGTCTTTGTAGGCGCCCTCACGCTTCACGGGATCATTGAATGCCCAGTGTTTGATGTCCCCCTGGCCTCCCTGCATGACCGCGCAGCGCACGCCCGCGTTCCAGCTCGCGCGATAGGCGCTCACGTCCGCCTTGGGGAAGTGCAGGTTACTCTCCGGCATCGTGATGTGATTGAAGAGCAGCTCCCGGTCGCATCTTTCGAACGACAGCGCGTGCGACACATCCACCTCGCGCGAGCCATCGTGCCATTCGTCCATGCCCCAAAAGTGCGCGTCGTGCAGCTTCAGGCCCAGTTCATTCACCAGCCTCGCCACCAGCGGCATTTGCTCCGTGGGCCCCACCGGTCCGCAAATCCCCACCGGATTATCCGCCGTCGCGCTGCGCCATGCCTGGATGTATTCCAGCGCCTCCGCGAGGTAGAAGTCTTCGAGCGTGTCATAGAAGACGACGCGGAATCCCGGGCGCGCGAGCTGGAGCACATCCTGCGGCGAGAGCGCGGCCGCGTCGCGGATGAGATCATTTTCGAGCGTGGTGTAGTCCCACCAGTCGGGGGCGATAGAGCTGAGTTTGCGGGGCATGGTTTAGGAGAGCAAAACAAGTGTCCTCATGTAACGGCCAAAGCCCCGCATGACGCAAAGCCATTTCTTTCCGCCCGCCACTTCCGGCCTCCCGACCGAACCGCGCGCCTCATCCTTGCCAGCGCACGCCGGATCGGCTATGGACTGCCCCATGAGTGCCAGCCACCGCCCTTTCCTCTCCGCCGTCAGTGGTGTGTTCGTCTGCGCGTTGATGCTCATCGCCGGCACTTCCTGCGACCGCAAGGCGTCCGGGGGAAAAGCGTTGAGTCCAAAGCCCGGTATCAAAACCCTCTGGGGGGAAGGCAATGCTGCGGTTCAAGAGGAGCGTTTTGCAGAGGCGCTTATTTCTTATGAGAAGGCTCTCGCCCTCATGAAAAAGGACGATTCTCCAGAGGAATGGGTCAACGTCGCAACAAAAGCCGCGCAGATGCATGTGTTGCTGTCCGACTGGACGGGAGCGGGCATTCTTTTGACCAAAGCGGTCGGCGTGTCCGAGCAGCACTACGGCCCGGAGGCACCGCAAACGGAAGAGACCCGCCGCGCACTCGCAGTGGTGCGCGAGGAGGCGAACTGGCACCCGGAGGCGATGGCGCTCATACGGCAGACGCAGGCCATAGAGGAAGCCTCTCATGGCAAGGACCATCGCGAGGTTGCCTTCGGTCTCACCAACCTCGCGATGTTGCTCAAGAAGACGAACCGACCGGCCGAGGCGGAGCCGCTGATGCGCCGCGCGCTGGCCATTCATGAAGCCTTTTATGGCAAATCACACCCCCAAGTGGCCGCCGCCCTCTTTAACCTTGCGCAGTTGTTGCAGGACACAAATCGTATGGCGGAGGCGGAGCTGCTAATGCGTCGCGCGCTGGTCATTCATGAGGCTTTGCTTGGCAAGAACCATCCCGACGTTGCCATATACCTCAACAGCCTTGCGCACCTTCTCAAGGCCACGAACCGGTTGGCGGAGGCGGACGCGCTGATGCAGAGAGTGATTGCGATATTCGTGAACATCTCCGTCAAGGACGGGCGCACGGATGCAACTCTGGAAATAATGACCAGGAACTACCGAGACCTGCTCGTGAAGATGGGCGACTCGGAGGCTGTTATTGAGGAAAAGATCGGGAAACTGATGGAACCAATCAGCAAGAAGTGAATGGCCTCCGTACATATAATCAGCACAACCGGCTTATGGGTTTTTGGATTGGCGTTTGTGCTGGGACGTAGGAGGTTTGCGCCGGGGGATAAGTTGATTGTTCAGAGACACAGGATGATTGTTCCTAAACATAGGCCGGGTGTGTCGGAGCATTGAGTCTTTGTTTTTAGAAACATGGCGATAGTGCCAAAACGTAAAGCATTTGTGCTGTCACATAAGGCATTTGTCTTACTGAGGTTGATGATTGTTGGCTTGACATGAGCGGTTGTGCTGGTAAAGTGAACGTGGTTCTTGCTGTAATGCGGGGACTTTCTGTTCAGGTTCCTGCCATCACTCACCGTTTTTGCTCTTATGCTCTCAGAACGCTCATTCCCCGACCGCATCGGAAAATTCGTCCTCTTAAAAGATGCTTGCGAAACCATGGGGCCGGTGTTCGCGCCGCCGGATACGGACATCACCATCGCGGCGCAGATTACCCTCATTACCACGCTCAATACGTGCTGCACGAATGTGTCGAATGCGGCGGTGGATTTGAAGGACTTGTCGGACACCCGGGCGGCGTCCATAAAGGTGATCAAGGAGCGGGCGGGCAGGGCCGTGAACCGCGTGAAGAGCAACCGGGCGTGGGCGTTGAAGTTGCCGGCGGTGAAGGCGGCAGCGGATAAGTTGCGCGGCGCTAAGGTTCCCAAATCCACCGGGCCCGTGCCGCCGGCGGACCCGGATGCGCCGGTGCCAAAGAAGCGCGACCGCGGGGGCCAGAGCTATCGGGACATCGAGGGGCATCTGGGGAAATTTATCAGCGCGCTGGCGAAGTGTACGGGCTATGACACGGGCGCGCCGCCGGATATTTTCAGCGGGGCATTCACCACGCTGCTGGGGACGCTGAAGACGGCGAATGATGCCATCCCGGACAAGGAAGTGGCGCTCCAGGATGCGCAGGTGGACCGGTTGCGGATTTTTGAATCGAAGAAGCCGCTGCCCGATGGCTCCGCCTCGCTGCGCGACCGCTGGGCGCGCATCAAGCAGTCCGTGGCCGCGCAATACGGGCGCAGCAGCGTGGAATACGAGCTGGTGAAGGGGATTAAATACTAGCCGGTCCGTGCGGACGTGCCCATCGCCTGTGGGTTAGGATTGCCATTCCGGGGGTTTCACCCCCGGCTATTGATGGGCGAACCGCGCTGCGGTTCAAACCCGGCGGCGGTCCCGGTCGAATTCCCGCAATCATTAGCACTCCGCCTCCGAACCCCGGCGTGGTTCCCGAGATGAATCGCATTCCGGCTCCGAACCCCCGCGGGATTTCTGCGATGATTAGCATTCCGTTTCCGAACCCCAGCGGGGTTCTCCCATGAATAGCCGGGGGTGACCGAGGCACGAGGGAACCCCCGGTCCACCCCACACAAAACAGGCGATGGGCACGTGGTCGGACACATCGCCTGTGGGTTAGGTTTGCCATTCCGGGGGTTTCACCCCCGGCTATTAATGGGCGAACCGCGCTGCGGTTCAAACTCCGCGGCGGTCCCTGCTGACTGAGCACCGGAGACCGCGCACTGAACACTGGGCACTTTGCTCTCACCGCGGGACGTGCAGGGCGTTTTTTGCATGTGAGGAGGTGGCTTGTGAAACTTTTCACAAAATGCACTTGCCGCTCCAGGGGGCGGCTCCATTAGTCGCCCCCTTTGCCGCCGGAGCGGCTCCAAACTTTAACGATTTCCGATCCGCTTGAGTCCGCTCGATCTATTGATTTTCATCCCCATCCTCGCCGCTGTGGCGATGGCGTTTGGGGCGCCGGCAAGGCTGGCTGCGCTGGCGGCGGCGGGGGCAAATGTGGTGATCGGGGCGTGGCTGGCGGTGCAGTTTCAATATGGCTCGCCAGGGATGCAATTCCTGCCGCGCTGGGGTGGTGAGGTGCTGGACCGGGTGGTGCTGGGGTCGCCGCATATGGCATTCAATGTGGGCCTGGACGGGATGAGTCTGGTGATGGTGTTGCTGACGGTGATCGTGACGCTGGCGGCGGTGTGGCAAAGGCCGGCGAAGGAGGGCGGGGAAGGGATGTTTTATGCAAGCAGTCTGCTCATCGCGGCGGGGGCGATGGGGGCATTCGTGAGCACGGACCTGGTGTTTTTCTTCGCCGGCTTCTGCCACACCGCCGCCAGAGTCACGATCACCGTTAGCAGCACCATCACCAGACTCATCCCGTCCAAACCCACATTGAATGCCATGTGCGGCGACCCCAGCACCACTCTGTCCACCACTTCCCCGCCCCAGCGCGGCAGGAACTGCATCTTCGCCGAG
>JANOZA010000694.1:0-3308 GCA_031429155.1 Verrucomicrobiota bacterium
GAGAGCTGCAAACGGATGGGAATAAACGTGCGCACCTACCTGAGCGACGTCCTCCCGCGCCTCGCCGCCGCCCACCCCGATCAAGTCGCCGCCCTCGCCGCAACGCTGACCCCAGCGAAATGGCTCGCCGCCCGCCGCCCGGCCGTCGCGGCGGCCCCCGCCGGGAATCCGGCGTGACGGGTTGCTGAGGCGGTTACAAGGTGCCGGTGGTCTGCACCCCAATTGAACTCGTGGACTGATTCCGGGGTCCGTTTCACAGCCAACTGCTTTACATCATACCTTCAACAAAATGAACACCTCCGCATTAAAAGAAAATCCGCTGTGCCTTGCCGCAGCTTCAGGCATGACATTGTTACTCGGTTTTGGCCGAATCCACGCATCCGAGACCACCTCCTTCCCCCTCGGCGAATACCACGTTCCGGTGCCGGTGGGGACATCAGCGTGGGTGTATGGGCTGGTTGCGGAGGACATGTGGACTGGACAGATAGCGGCGGTGACGCCCTACATGGAACTGGCTCCGGGCAGGATGACCACTTTTTTGAATTTGGATGCCACGGCGGCATTCGATAATCAGGTGTTACAGGCCAAGCCGCACTATCTGGAGGTTCTGGACGGGCCATGGGCAGGGTTGATCCTGGATATGATGGAGGGCGCTGGCACGCAGATTACGGTATGGGGGGATGGCGGGCCGGCGGGGTTTGATCTTCAGCCTGGCACGACAGTAGCGGTGCGGGCTCATGCGACGCTGGGGACGATGTTCCCTGGAGAGTCATCGGGATTCGTGGCGGGGGCGGACCTGATCATGGTGGCGACTCCGGTGGATGACGGGTATGGCGGAGTGACGCAAGTGGAGCGGGTGTTTATGCATAACGGCCTGAACTGGGAGGATGGCGCCAGCCTTGAGCCCGGGGACGATGTGGTGGTGTATCCCGGGCAGGGGTTTCTGGTGACCATTGGCGGTGACTCCACGGACGGGCCGCGCCATTTGGCCTTCGGGGCCGGACCGGTGTGCCATGTGAAGGCCACGCCGACCCTGATTCCGCTGACACCGTGCTGGTCCGCAGTGCAGCTCATGGGGCCGGTGTGGCCGGTGGAAATGGATGCCGCCGGGGCGCTACGGACAGTGGGAGTGCAGGACATCGGGCTGTTCCCGGCGCTGGAGCCCTGGGCCGATCTTGCCGTGACTTTCTCCAGCAATGGACTGTTGCAGGACCTTGCGCTGATTGGCTCTGACGGAGTGGAACTGATGAATGCGATGAACTGGTCGCCTGGCTCTGTGACATCGGCGGACCGGTTTGTGAAGGGCTCGGCGCTCTACTTCATGGCGTGCAGTCCACACTACTGGGTGACGGAAGGTGTGAAGTGAGGGAAGTCGCAGTAAAACGTGCAGAATGAAGGGTAGCAGGTGCGCCATCTTGCGCTTTCTGCGCGCTGTGCTTGTGTCGCCGCCCTTATGAAGAAAATCGTCGTCGCATACTCCGGCGGGCTGGACACTTCGGTGCTCCTCTCGTGGCTCAAAAACAAATACCAGTGTGAAATCATCGCCTACTGTGCCGACGTCGGCCAGGAGGACGAACTTGATGGCCTGGAAAAGAAGGCGACGACGACCGGGGCCAGCAAGTGCTACATCGGTGACCTGAAAGAGGAGTTCGCTCGCGACTACATCTTCCCCATGTTCCAGGCGGGTGCGATTTATGAGGGCGAGTATTTCCTAGGCACCAGCATCGCGCGGCCGTGCATCGCCAAAGGCATGATTGATGTGGTGCTCAAGGAAAAGGCGGACGCCGTGGCGCATGGGGCGACGGGGAAGGGGAATGATCAGGTGCGCTTTGAACTGAGCGCGGCGATGCTGGCTCCGCACGTGAAGGTGATCGCGCCCTGGCGGATGGATGATTTTCGTGAGGAGTTCCCCGGCCGGGCGGAGATGATCGCCTACGCGGAGAAGCACAAAATTCCCGTGCAGGCGTCGGCGAAGAAGCCCTACAGTTCGGACCGCAATCTCCTGCACATCAGCTTTGAGGCTGGGATTCTGGAGGACGTGTGGTTTGACTCCACGGCGAAGAATTGTCGCGACATGTATAAGCTGAGCGTTGCGCCCGAGGACGCGCCTGACAAATCGGAGTATGTGCAGCTTCTCTTTGAAAAGGGGAACTGCATCGGCCTCCAGGCGTCCGGCATTGCCTCACTGGTGAAGCAGTTTAAACTCAAAACATCCGGCAGCATGACGCTCACCGGCAGCAAGGACAGCTACACGCTGCTGACGCCCTACGGTATTATGAAGGTGCTCAACGTCCTCGGCGGACGGAACGGCTGCGGTCGTGTGGACATGGTGGAGAACCGCTTCGTGGGTATGAAGAGCCGCGGCGTGTATGAAACCCCCGGCGGCAGTATTCTCCACCTTGCTCACCGACAGATCGAGAGCCTGACAATGGACCGCGAGGTGATGCACCTGCGCGACAGCCTCATTCCGAAATACGCCGCGCTGGTCTACAATGGTTTCTGGTTCTCGCCCGAGCGCGATGCTCTTCAGGCGTTCGTGACCGAAAGCCAGAAGCATGTGAGCGGCGAAGTGCGCCTCAAGCTCTACAAGGGCAACATCATGGCTGCGGGCCGGAGGAGCACGCAAAGCCTCTACGATGAAGCCATCGCCACGATGGAAAAGGACCCCACGCAGAGTTATAATCAGAACGATGCCACCGGCTTCATTTCTCTCAATGCACTCCGCCTCAAGGCCAGCGCGCGGCGCGCGGCGAGAAAGAGGAAGTAATCGTGATGAAAGTCCTCTCGCACACCTCACCGTCATTCGCCTCGGCCCTCCGCAAGCTGGACCGCCGGCACATTCCCACGGTCGAACTTCAGGAATACGTCGCCGGCATTATCGCGGAGGTGAAAAAGCGCGGCGATGCAGCGCTCGTGGAGTTCGCCGCGAAATTTGATGGCGCGAAACTCACGGCGAAATCGCTGGCAGTGACGCCGGCGGAGTTTGCTGCCGCGCAGAAGTCGGTGCCCGCTGACGTGAAGCGCGCTCTCGCGGCCTCACATAAAAACGTGCTCGCCTTTGCGAAGAAGAGCCTGCGGAAGAACTGGAAGATGCGGAATGTCCAGGGTGCCGAGACCGGCGAAGTCTATCAGCCGTTCCAGCGCGTCGGCATCTATGTCCCTGGCGGCACCGCGCCGCTCATTTCGACGGTCATCATGACCGTGACCCTCGCGCAGGCTGCCGGCGTGCCGGAGATTGTCGTCTGCACCCCCTGCGGGCCTGACGGAAAGGTGAACCCGGCGATGCTGGCGGCACTGAAGCTGGCGGG
>JANOZA010000695.1:0-6183 GCA_031429155.1 Verrucomicrobiota bacterium
ATCATCGTCAAAGCCAACGAAGTCATCACGGAGAAGCAGGCAGAGTCCATCACCAGGATCGGCGTTGAGCAACTCAAGATTCGTTCCGTGCTCACCTGCGAGAGCAAGCGTGGTTGCTGTGCCGTTTGCTACGGCCTGCACCTTGGCACCGGTGCTCCGGTCAAGATCGGCGAAGCGGTCGGTATTGTCGCGGCCCAGTCCATTGGCGAACCGGGCACGCAGCTCACCATGCGGACGTTCCACATCGGCGGTGTTGCCGGCGGTTCGTTCAAGCAGCCTATCGTAAAGGTGAAGAACAACGGCACCATCCGATACAACGAGATCCGCGCGGTCAAAGGCACGGATGGCAACTACATCGTCCTGACGAAGAACGGCACTGTCGTCGTGCATGATCCTGATGGTCGCGAACTGGAGAGCCACAAGCTCGTCATCGGTTCCATCATCTACAAAGCTGATGGCGAAAGCATCAAGAAGGGCGACACGCTCGTCACATGGGAGCAGCACGCCGTGCCCGTCATCACGGAGCGCGAGGGCGTTATTGACTTCCGCGACATGATCCCGGGCATCACCCTCGGCAAGAGCGGCGAGAAAGGCTCGGATCAAATGATCGTGCTGGAGCACAAGGAAGACCTGCACCCGCAGATCGTCGTCGTGCATCCGAAAAGCAAAGAGGTCCTCGCCAGCTACTCCATTCCCGCCGGCGCATTTATGTCGGTGAAGAAAGGCGACAAGGTTGCGGCCGGCACCACGCTGGCCAAGACTCCGCGCAAGGTCAGCAAGGCCAAGGACATCACCGGTGGTCTCCCGCGCGTGGCTGAACTCTTCGAGGCCCGTAAGCCGAAGGATCACGCCGAGATCGCGAAGATTGACGGTGTCGTCAGCATGGGCGGAATGGTCCGCGGCAAGCGCAAGGTCATCATCACCGATCCCGAAAGCGGCGAAGAGGAAGAGCACCTCGTTCCGCGCGCCAAGCACATCATCGTGTTCGAAGGTGACACCATGAAGAAGGGCGACCAGATTACGGAAGGTCCCGTCGTGCCGCATGAAATCCTCGAAATCCTCGGGCCTCATCAGCTTCAGGAGCACCTCGTCAACGAAGTGCAGGAAGTTTATCGTCTGCAGGGCGTTGAGATCAATGACAAGCACATCGAGATCATCATTCGACAGATGCTGCGCAAGGTGAAGATTAGCGACCCCGGGGACACCGAATTCCTCTGGGGCGACCAGGTGGAGCGCACCACGTTTGAGGACGCCAATATCAAGATCGTGGACCAGGGCGGCAAGCCCGCGGAGGGCGAGCCCGTCCTTCTCGGCATCACCAAGGCCAGTCTTGAGACCGACTCCTTCATCAGTGCCGCGTCTTTCCAGGACACGACCCGCGTCCTTACCGACGCTGCCACGCTCGGCAAATACGACTGGCTGCGCGGCTTCAAGGAAAACGTTATCATGGGCCACCTCATCCCCGCGGGCACCGGCTTCCACCGCCACCGCACCATGCAACTCAAGGAAAGCGGCGAAATCCGCAAGTCCGACGGCCTCGACGATGTCGAAAGCGAAGCCGACCTCCTGGAGGCGATCTAAGCGCCCGGTTTCCATTACTCACGAGCCGCGCCCCGGAAACAGGGCGCGGCTCTTTTGTGTGGGGGCGGGAGAGCCCCTTCTTCAATTGCAGACCATTGGGGCTTGATGTTTTGATCTCTGACACCTCTTTGATGCCGTAGGTTGAGGCTTGGAATTTCACCGTCCCGTCCTTAACTCTACGCTGGTTCAAACAACTCAACACTTCTTCCACTCATGCTTTTTATCGGAATAGACAGCGGCACGCAGAGCACCAAGGCTGTGGTGCTGGACTTTGAATCGGGTGCGATCATCGCGCAGGCTTCGGAGAAATACGATGTGCTCGACGGCCTGCCGCCGGGGCATATGGAGCAGCATCCGGCGACGTGGACGAAGGCGGTGGATGTGGCGGTAGGATCCTGCATGGAGCAGATTGGCGCGCGGCGCGATGAAGTGCGGGGTATCGGTGTCAGCGGGCAACAGCACGGGTTGGTGGTGCTGGATGCGAATGATGAGCCGGTGCGCGCGGCGAAGCTGTGGTGCGATATTTCCACGGCGGCGGAGTGCGAGGCGCTGGCCGCAGCATTCGGCGGGGCAGGGGGGCTTATTGAAAAAGCGGGCAATGCGGTGCCGCCTGGCTTTACGGCGCCGAAGATTCTCTGGCTGAAGCGGAATGAACCAGACAACTTCGCGAAGACGAAGTCCGTGCTGCTGCCGCACGACTATCTGAACTTCTATCTGACCGGCGTGAAGCGCATGGAGTATGGCGATGCATCCGGCACAGGTCTGCTCAACATTCGCACGCGGGAGTGGCAGCGGGAGTTGATTGATTTCATTGACCCGCGCGTCCACGAGATGCTGCCGCCGCTCGGTTCGTCACTGGAGCGTCACGGCGAATTGCGTGAGGAACTGCGTCAGCGATGGGGCTTGCCTGCGGGAGTGGTGGTGAGTGCCGGTGGCGGCGATAACATGATGGGTGCGATCGGCACGGGGAATGTCTCGCCTGGCGTGGTGACAGTCAGCCTCGGAACGAGCGGTACTTTGTTCGCCTGCTCAGACAAGCCTGTGATTGATCCGAAAGGTGAGGTGGCTGCATTCTGCGACAGCGCGGACCAGTGGATGCCGCTCGTCTGCACCATGAATGTCACGGTTCTCACCGAACAGGTGCGTGAAGTCTTCGACTGGGAACTGCCCAAACTGGAGCAGCACGTTAGTTCGGCACCCGCAGGAGCGGACGGCCTTGTCTTCCTGCCGTATCTGAATGGAGAGCGCACGCCAAATCTGCCGAAGGGCACTGGTGTGCTGTTCGGACTTCGCACGGATAACATGACGCCGGCGCACATCGCACGGGCAGCGGTGGAAGGCGTGACCGTGGGGCTGGCGTATGGATTGACGCGGTTCAAGGAACTCGGCCTGACACCTTCGGAAATCCGTCTCACTGGCGGAGGCAGCCGCAGCGCGGCATGGCGGCAGATCGTGGCGGATGTATTCGGCGTGCCGGTCGTCACCCTCAGCACTGCGGAGGGCGCGGGACTGGGCGCGGCCATTCAGGCGGCGTATGTTGTGCTCAATGAATCCGGTCAGTCCACCACGATGGGCTCGCTGTGCGCACGGCTCGTACAGCTTGATGATGCTACGCGCTGCACACCGGACGAAGGGCGGCATGCGCTCTACGCTCAGCAACTCACGCGGCAGATGGACCTGACACGCGCATTGCAATCAGCCGGCTGGCTTTGATTCTCCATGACTCCCGATGATGCCGGCAAAGTCGCGGACGCTCCTGTCAGGAAGCAGCACCGCTTCACGCCGGTTTCTGAGTCATCATTCAAAGTGCGCATGACCGGATGGTTCATCGCCACGCTGATCAAGCTGTATTCGCTAACCCTGCGTTTTCGCCTGGAGGACCAGGCAGGGCTTGAGGATTTGAAGGGGTCGGTGATTTGGGCTTTCTGGCACAACAGATTGCTAACCCTGCCCGCATTTTACAGGCGCAAAGCCAAACACCGTTCGTTGTGCGTGCTGAGCAGTCCCAGCAAGGACGGGGCGGTCGTATCGGCGATCGTGAGGCGCTTCGGCATGGACAGCGTGCGTGGTTCAAACAACAAGCGTGCGGCACAATCGCTGGTGGAATGTCGCCGCCGTCTATTGTCAGGATTTGACCTTGCTGTCACACCTGATGGTCCGCGCGGTCCGGTATATGTCGCCGCTGCCGGTGTAGTCCAGCTAGCCCGCCTTACCGGTCATCCCGTGATGCCGGTGCGGGTGGAATATTCGCGCAAATGGCAGCTCAAGTCCTGGGACCGTTTTCAGATACCAAAGCCCTTTGCCCGCGTCACCGTCACCGTGCTCCCGCCGGCGGGCTTTGGAGATGGCAGCATTGAGGATGGATGCCGGCGGCTTGAGGTGATGCTGGGTGGTGAACAGGAGACGTCCGGCACGCCATGAGAGCCTGGATTCAGCGATTCGCATGCGCCTTCCGCGGCCTCGGCCATATGCTGACGCGGGAACCCAGCGGACGCATCCACGCCGTCTGTGCCCTGGCGGTCATCGGAATGGGCCTCTGGCTGCGCGTTTCTGCGCTGGAGTGGGCCGTGCTTTCCCTCGCCACCGGCGCGGTTATTGCAGCCGAGGCCCTGAACAGTGCCATCGAGAGGCTCGCCGATCGCGTCACTGCTGAACGGGAGGAATCCATCCGCGTCCTCAAAGATGCCGCCGCCGGCGGAGTGCTCGCCGCTTCCACAGGAGCGGCACTTGCAGCGCTTGCCATCTTTGGGCCGAAGCTGGCGGCGCTGTGGTGAATCATACCTGGAGATATTTCGGACTCCGAAAATTCCATTGACACTCCTGGGGCGTCCTCTACGATCCGCCGCGCTCTGCGGACCGACGACCAAGCTGGCACCACTGAATGGGATCCCGCGCTTTCCTCATATGCATGAGAGAGCGGGAAACTGAACGGCGGTGCCGGAATCGTTTTTCCGGGGGGTGGTATGGAGACGGAAAAGGCCGTTTCATGGAATTCCGGGTAACCGGCATATTCCGTGAAGCGGCGTTTTTTGTCTTTACACCCCGGCAGTCAGCGCGCTCGTGTAGCTCAGTGGTAGAGCACTTCCTTGGTAAGGAAGAGGTCGCGGGTTCAATCCCCGCCACGAGCTCCATCGCCCTATTCTTCACAACCCGCATTCACACCAACTAACACACAGACACCATGGCTAAGGACCAATTCCAGCGCACTAAACCCCACGTCAACGTCGGCACTATCGGCCACGTGGACCACGGCAAGACCACCCTCACTGCGGCGATCACTTTCGTGCTCTCCGAAAAGGGATTCGCTCAGGCGAAGAAATATGACGAAATTGATGCCGCTCCCGAGGAGAAGGCACGCGGTATTACGATCAACACCGCTCACGTCGAGTATGAAACCGACAACCGGCACTACGCTCACGTGGACTGCCCGGGACACGCCGACTATGTGAAAAACATGATCACCGGCGCGGCTCAGATGGACGGCGGCATTCTCGTCGTCTCAGCTGCGGACGGCCCGATGCCCCAGACCCGTGAGCACATCTTGCTCGCCCGTCAGGTCGGCGTGCCGGCGCTCGTCGTCTTCATGAACAAAGTGGACATGGTGGACGACGCCGAACTTCTCGACCTCGTTGAGATGGAAATCCGCGACCTGCTCTCCATGTATGAGTTTCCTGGTGACGACATCCCCATCACCAAGGGCTCTGCTCTTAAGGCCCTCGAAGGTGACGCCACCCACAAGGCAAATATCCTCAAGCTCATGGAGTCCGTGGACAGCTACATCCCGCTGCCGGAGCGCCCGATTGATCAGCCGTTCCTCATGCCGGTGGAAGACGTGTTCGCCATTGAAGGCCGGGGAACCGTCGTCACGGGCCGGGTCGAGCGCGGTATCGTCAAGAAGATGGAGGAAGTCGAAATCATTGGCTTCAAGGACACCGTCAAAACGACCGTGACCGACATCGAAATGTTCCGCAAACTGCTCGACGAAGGCCGGGCCGGGGACAACTGCGGTCTCCTCCTCCGCGGTGTGAAGAAAGACGACATCGAGCGCGGCCAGGTTCTGGCCAAGCCTGGTTCCGTGAAGCCCCACAAGCACTTCAAGGCTGAAGTCTATGTCCTCTCCAAGGAAGAGGGCGGCCGTCACACGCCGTTCTTCAACAACTACCGCCCGCAGTTCTACCTCCGCACCACGGACGTGACCGGCAGCATCAAACTCCCGGAAGGCGTGGAAATGGTGATGCCCGGCGACAACATCCAGATGGAAGTCGAGTTGCTGACCCCGATCGCCCTCGAGAAGACGATGCGCTTCGCTATCCGTGAGGGTGGCCGTACCGTCGGAGCGGGCCGCGTCAGCGAGATCATCGCCTAAGCCGGATCGCCGGATCAGAATTATAGAAGCAGGGAGGCGGAAACGCTTCCCTGCTTTTTTCGTTTCAGGGCAGTGTCACTTTTTGAGTATTGGCTGGAGAACCGCAGCGCGGGCATGGCGGCAGGCTCAGACATCCTGACATCTGCCTGACGTCCATGCGGTGTTCAGGAAACGGGATGAGCCGCAGGCTCCAGGCGGCGGAGCCGCTTTGGACTGCGGAGACTTGTCTCCGCTTT
>JANOZA010000696.1:0-1921 GCA_031429155.1 Verrucomicrobiota bacterium
TTACAGTACGACTGAGCACTTTCAGCTCGCAGCAGGTCACGGTGAACTGGTCCGTCATCGTCAAAACCGATCCGCTGGGGCTCGATAGCGGAGCCGGCAGCGGCGTGCTCACCTTCGTGCCGGGCGAAACGTTGAAGACCATCACCGCACCCGTCGCGACACCCGGCAACTACGCATTGATCCACGTCGCGCTCACAAATCCCGTCGCTGCCGAAGCCACCGGCGACGCATGGTATTTCAAGCAGCCGTCCTCTTCGAACCCAAGCCTCATCCCCGCAGGTGCCAGCGGCTGGCGCTACCGCGAGACCCGCAGCGAACCACCCGCGGCATGGAAGACCCTCGCCTTCGACGACAGCAGCCCTGCGGCCACCGAATGGCTCCCCGCCACCCTGCCAGCCGGCTTCGGCGTCACCGTCGTCACCACCGTCGCCTCCGGCTCCGGCACCGACCGGACGAAGGCTTTCTACTTCCGGAAGAAATTCACCGTCGCCGACCCCTCGCAGATCACCGCCCTATCGTTCCGGGTCCGTCGCGACGACGCCGTCGTCGTCTGGCTGAATAACGACGCCTCACCGACCCTCGTCTCCGCCGACGGCACCTTCAATCCGCCTTACACCTACGACGCCACCACCATCGCCACCGGCAACGTCCCGAACTCCTCCAACACTGCCAATTTCCTCACCGTGGCCATCCCCGTGTCGAAACTGGTGACCGGGCAAAACATCCTCGCCATCCAGCTCCACCAGACATCTCTCACATCGGGTGACATCGTCCTCGATTGTGAATTGCTGGCGACGTTGAACCAGCCGCTCAGTCTCAACATGGGCAGGACGGGGAGCCAGTCCATCCTTTACTGGTTCGACCCCGCCGCGATCTTCGAAGCCAGCACCGACCTTAGCGCCTGGACACCCGTTCCAACGACCGGCAGCCCCGTGCCCTTCCGCACTGACTTGCTGAGGGGATTCTACCAGCTCCGCAAGTAGCCGGGGTCTTGCCCGGACGATCCGGGTGTACTCCCGAACGATCCGGGTTCCTGCCCGGATGACGGGGGCCGAACCGGAAAACCGGGTTTTTCACCCCGGTGACCGGGGTGCCCAACCGGTCGAGCGAAGCCGGCGAGGCTTCGCAAGCACGAGGCTAGGCCTTGGCTGCCCGGGAGTGACCTTGTTATCGTGATAAGTTTTGGTCGTCAGCAGACCAGTGGGATTGTCATAACTCCACTGAGTCAACTCCGCAGCGGTGCCAAAGGTGGCGGCAGCCAAAGCGGGATCATTCCAGGTGCCTGAGTGGTAGGTGCGAAGCTGTGTCAGCCGCCCCTGAGCATCGTAGGTGTAGGCACTCGGGTATCCCGCCGTGCCCCACGTGTAGGTGGTGCGCTCGGCATCGTCATAACTGTACCACGTCACTTCATTGGCGGCATTCGTCACCGAGGAAACCAGACCGCTGCGCCAGTCGGACGCCGGATAGTAAGTGTAGGCCATGGTGGCCGTGACCGTGGACAAGACCCCCACCTGGAGGTAGGCCGTGCGCCGTCCGCTGCTGCCTTCGATGTTGATGATTGACCATTCCCCGTCTGCTGGAGCGTGACTTGTCATGAATCTTCTCCTGCCCCCTTTCCCCTTTCCCAAAACTCGTGACCGCGGACACACTGCGGTCTCTTCAATTCCTCAATTGCCGCAGATTGTAGAGGTGCTTCCAGTCTCTGCTGATCTTTCGCGCACCGGTCTTCCGGATTTCGCCGCTCTGGCCTCCGAACCAGGAGCGGTTTTGCTCAAACCATCCGTTGATGAACTCCCGGCTGCCAAGGATCACGCCGTGGGTGAGGTGCTTCACTTTGCGCAGGAGCTGCTCGGATTTTATCCCACTCCCTCCGGCGAACCGCGCCTGCACTTTCTCGCTCAGGCCCCGCCGAATGACCTTG
>JANOZA010000697.1:0-3924 GCA_031429155.1 Verrucomicrobiota bacterium
GCGCAGCAGGTCGAGGATTTCCGGCGGGTAGCCGGGCCGGTAGCGCACGTAGTTTTCCACACGGTCGGAGAAGCGGGCTTCGGGAGCAGTCGGGTCCATACGACTGATGCTGTCCGCCCGCCGTGAAGACGCAAGGCGAGCGCAGAAGCATTGACGCGACCCCGCCGCTGCGGGTATGCTGCGCGAATGACGAGAGGCCTCCCTACCGCTGCGTTCTGCCTCACGCTCCTCGCGGTGCGCGCATTGGCGGACCCCGACCTGCGTGACGGAATGCCGGAGCCGCTTCCGGCTTCCGGCACGGTGACTGGCACGCTGATGCCCTTTTCCGGTGAGCACATCCGGTTCGCGGTGCTAGGGGATTACGGTTATCGTTTAGGTCAGCCGGCGGCCGTGGCGGCGATGATCCGTTCGTGGGAGCCGGAGTTCATCGTGACCACGGGCGACAACACCTACGGCCCGGTGGACTACAGCGACACCCTGCCTGCCGTGCCGGGCATGCAGACGGGCTGGGATGAAAACGTGGGCCGCTACTACGGCGACTGGATTCTGCGGCGCGACGATGGCCGCTATGAGACCCTCACTGGAAACGTCCAGCGGTTCTTTCCCTCCGTGGGAAACCACGATTACACCGGGCTCAGTGCCGTTCTGTTCGCTGCGCCCTCCCCGCAGGAGCAGGGCTACAGCGATTTCTTTTTTCTCAATCCTGGCGGTGCCCCGCGGCTGCCGGTGGACCGCGGGGCGGTGCATACCGACCTCGTTAGTTACTACGCGCTGCGTAAGGGACCGGTGGATTTCTTCATGCTCGACAGCAACCAGCCGTTCCTCGCCGGCGGTCAGGGCGTCCCGTTCGTGCTGGATCAAAATGTGTGGTTCGAAGAACAGGCCCGAGCCTCCACCGCGCCCTGGAAGCTCGCCGTGTATCATCATCCGCCGCCGAGAAGTTTCCAGGTGCCGTGGGACTGGATCACGCCGAAGCGCACCACGCTTTGCAACGCCGTGCTGGCAGGGCACGTTCATGTTTACGAGCGCTATAATTGGAACGGCGTGCCGGTGATCGTGTCGGGAAACGGCGGGGCCAGTTTGTCCACCAGACTGAATCCGTTTTATCCGGACACGCTGGCCGTGGACGACCGGCACTACGGGGCGGTGCTCGTGCAGGCGGGGACGGAGTATGTGGAGTTCGAGGCCCGCTCGCTCAATCTCCCCTCCGGCGAGGAAATCCTCGCTGACCGTTACGTGCTGGGCAATGCCGCAGCTATTCCTGACAGGGAAGACGAATACGTTTTCCATGCCGACGCCGGAGAATCCGTCGTTTGCCGGACCGTCGGGACCAGCAGTTCACTCGACCCGCAGCTCGCTCTCTTCGACCCCGATGGCCGTCTGGCGGCGCGTGATTCCGGGAGCGCCGGTGATGGTCGCCACGCCCTGCTCAGTGCGCCCATTACGCGCAGCGGGAGATGGAAACTCCGCATCGCTGCCGAAACCGGCGACGGAGGAGCCTATCAGATCAACGTGCAACTCTACCGGCCGGGTTCCGGCTACGAGAAATGGGCAACACGTCTGCCGGAAGGCAGTCGCCTGCCGCACGAGGACGCCAGCGGCGACGGCATTCCAAATCTGGTCACCTACGCGCTGACGCCGGCGGATGGAAAATTCATCGGGGCCACGCTCCAGGTGGCCGCCACGCCGGGAGCGTCAGTGGTGCGGCTGACGGTGCCGGCGCTCATGCGGCAAGATGTGACGCTGGCACTTGAGTCCAGCCGTGACCCCGCCGCCGCCGTTTGGGCCACAGTGGCGGAGCGGCGACCGTTTGCCCCATGGAGAAGCCCCGCAAACGCATCGCTGAACTTGTTCCCGAACGAATCAGGCCGTCAACTCCTCCAGGTGGTGCTCCCCGCCAGCGCCAGCCGGCGGTTCTTTCGCCTGCGCGCCACGCTGCCGCCGCCGCCGTGATCGAGTGGCAGGAGCGCGGGGTTCTCCCGCCGCGGGCGGATTCCGCTGGACGGAGGGTGCCGCGGCAGCGCCGTGAAAGCGTGACATCCGGCATTTACCTTCTGGCACTTCCTTGCTACCGTCGGACTATGTTTCTGCACCAACTAACACTGGAAAACATCCGGTCCATTCCCGGGGTTTCGATTGATTTTACCAGCACTGCCGGCCCCGGAGTGCGACGGTGGACGTGTCTGCTGGGAGAAAACGGGACCGGGAAAAGTACCGTGATGCGGGCGGCAGCGCTGGTGCTGGCGGGTTGTGAGGCGCTGCCGGAGTTGCTGGGGGAGCCGGGGCGCTGGGTGCGGAATGGAAAGCGCGCGGGGAAGATCTCGGCGCGGGTGAGCACGCAGGAGGGGGAGCTGCGGGAGTTGACCCTGGAACTGCGCGCCGGGGATAAACTAACGGATGTGCTCAAGCGCAATGAGGCGGGACTCCACCCGCTGGATGCGGCGCTGCAGCATACTATGCGGAGTTATTTCACGGTGGCGTATGGCGTGGGCCGGCGACTGCCGGGTCCGGGGTCGGAGAAGTTCCGTGCTCCCACCATGCAGCCGCGGGCGGCGGGCATGGCGACGCTTTTTCCCGGGGATGCCATGCTGCGCTCGGTGGAGTCATGGGCCATGGACCTGCATTACCGCCGAGGGGCCGAGGGGCTGGCCATGGTGAAGCGTGCGATGAACTCGCTGCTCCCGGGCATTCGCTTTCTCGGCATAGACAAGGAAGCGCGGCAGCTCATGTTTCAAACACCGGACGGAAAGGTACCCCTCGCGCAGCTCAGTGATGGATTTCAAAATGTCATCGGGTGGTTTGGGGATCTGCTCTTTCGCATGACGGAGGTCTTTTTGGACCACCGCCGGCCGCTGGATTCCCGGGGCCTGCTGCTGCTCGATGAGGCGGACCTTCATCTGCATCCTGTGTGGCAGCGGAAGGTGTCTGAATACCTCCTGCGGCTGCTGCCGAATTTTCAGTTTCTCATCACCACTCACTCCCCGCTCACGGCGCAGCAGTGCGGTGAAGGAGAACTCTATGTGCTGAAGCGTGAGGGAAAGAAGCCGCTCCGGCTGCACCACTACGAGGGGGCACCAAATCTCCTGCGCGTGGATCAGTTATTGGTCAGCCCGGTTTTTGGCCTGGAGACGGGGATGTCTCTGGAAGTGCAGACCCTGCGGCAAAGTAAATCGCGCACCAAAGCGCAGGCCGCACGCCTCCAACAAATCCCGCGGCCCCGCGTGGATGCCGCCAGCGAACAGGAAAAAGTGGCCCTGCTCAAAGAGGTGAGCACGGCGCTCAAGGCCCGTTCGTCCACGGCCCGGAAATCTGCACCGGCCATGCGCCGCTCCGCCACGAGAGCCGCCGTGAGCGCGCCGGCCCGGCCCGCAGTTCCTGTGAAATTCCTGCGTCCTGCCGCCGCCGGGGTCATCGCCGCCGCCCTCAAAGCTAAATAGCACGCCCTGACCATGATTCGCATCGTCCGTGACCGCACCGCCGTCCCCGCCGCCTTCCAGAGCACGGGCCGGGTCAAAAAAGAACAGACGCTCCTGGAAGCGAAACGCGACCACCTCCAGCGGCAGCAGACGGACCCGGAGGCCGCCCACGGCTTCAAGTCCTCATGGTGGAAAGCGGCCAAGGACCAGCTCCGCAAAGAGGCCCGCGGCAAATGCGCCTACTGCGAGGCCCGCGCGGATGCCGTGGCCCACTGCGATGTGGAGCACTTCCGCCCCAAAGACACATGGTGGTGGCTCACTTGCTGCTGGGATAACTACCTTTTCGCCTGCCAAATCTGTAATCAGGAACACAGGCATCCCACAGGATTTGATCAGAAGGATGTGAGGGTATCTGAAAAGTGCGGGTGACCAGGCGGCAAAATCGTGATGATTTGGAGGTGTTATGGAAACCAAATCAAAAAAGACATCCGCCGCCCAGCCGACCCGT
>JANOZA010000698.1:0-5367 GCA_031429155.1 Verrucomicrobiota bacterium
CCGGCAGCGCCGGAAAGCGCATGTCGCCTTCCATATACGCGGTCAAAAGGCCGATGCCATACATTCCAATGTCGAGTAGCGGTGCGGCACTCGACATTGGAATGTCGAGCTACGTTCCTGCCGCCATGCGTTTCTCCGTCCTTACACTCCTTGTCATTCTGGCCGGCGCTCCTGTTGCTTCTTCCCAGGAGCCGGATGTCACCAGCGAGGAGTTCCCGCGCACGCAGCCGCTCTCGCCGGACAAAGCGCTGACGGCATTCCAGATACGTCCCGGGTTCCGCATCGAGCTGGCAGCGTGCGAGCCGGAGGTCGTGGACCCGGTGGCGGTGGCTTTCGATGAGAACTCGGCGCTCTACGTGGTTGAGATGCGCGACTATTCCGAGCGCCGGGCGGAAAAACTCTCGCGTGTCAGGAAACTGGAGGACCGCGACGGCGACGGGCGCTTCGAGCACAGCACCGTCTTTCTCGACGGACTGCCGTGGGCCACGAGCGTGACATGCTGGGACGGCGGCGTCTTCGTGGCAGCGTCGCCGGACATCATTTTCGCGAAGGACACCAACGGCGACGGCGTGGCTGACGAGCGTCGCGTGGTCTTCACCGGCTTCGGAGAGGGGCGGAAATTAAACGTGCAGGCGCTGCTCAACAGCCTCACCTGGGGGCCTGACAATCGCATCCACGGCGCGACCGCCGGCAACGGCGGCAAGGTGCATCGCGTGGTGGACGGCAAGCCCGTGGGTGACGCGGTGAACGTGGACGGTACCGACTTTGCTTTCGACCCGAAGACACTCGACTTCCGCCCGGAGACGGGCACGGCGCAGTTCGGTCTGGCCTTTGACGAGTTCGGAGAAAAGTACGTCTGTTCCAACAGCGCACACATTCAGTGGGTGGCCTATTCCCGCGAAGTAGCACAGTCGCCCGGAATCTTTCCGCTGCCGCCGCCGCTGGTGAATATTCCCGTGGATGGCCCGGCGGCGGAAGTCTTTCGCATCAGTGCCGAAGAACCCTGGCGCGTGGTCCGCACTCGCTGGCGGGCCAGCGGTCTGGTTCCCGGTCTTGTGGAAGGAGGCGGGCGCAGCACGGGCTACTTCACTTCTGCAAGCGGCATCCACATTTCCGGCGGCCTCGTCTGCCGCGGTGATGCGTTCATCGGAGATGTGGGGAGTAATCTTGTTCATCGCAAGGTCATCACATGGACGCGCGACGGCCCCGTCGCGAAACGCGCGGAGGGCGAGGAGCGCATGGAATTCCTCGCCAGCACCGACAACTGGTTCCGCCCTGTCGCCTTCACCACCGGCCCGGATGGAGGTCTCTACATTGTGGACATGTACCGTGAGTTCATCGAGCACCCTGACTCTTTGCCGTCGGCGATAAAGAAGCATCTCGACCTCAACAGCGGCAATGACCGCGGGCGCATCTGGCGCGTGGTGCCGGAAAACTTCGCAAGGAAGCCGTGGCCGAAACTTGCCGGGCGGAGCGAGTCCGAGTTGCGTGGGACGAAGCCTTTTACCACATGGGACGCGGCCACCAGGAATAGGCTGCTACATGCAACGGCGACCGCCGGTGCAGGCTCTGGCATCGCGAAAGGTGATGCCGGTGTTGATCAGGGAATCGTCTTGCTGCGCACAGCGCGGGCCGCAGCCAAAAACGGCACGACCGATGAAGAAATCGCGCAGCTTCTCTTTCATATTCCGCCGCCTGGAAGCCCGGAGTGGGAGCCGGGACTGACGGCCCAACTCGCGCGGCGCGGTATTCGCACACAGAAAGCAGCAGAGGAAATTTTCACCAAACTCACCGGGGGACGCAGACCGCTGGTGGCGATGCTGCTCGCACCATTTCTGAAAGTGCCTCTGTCGGAGCCGCTGGCAGCGAAGGCAAGGGAGTGGATTGATATGAAAGGGCTCTTGTGGAGTAACAAGGTGGAAGCGGTGGATGCGCTCGCCATTGGTCATGGGAAGGAGTTGGAGGCCGTTGCGCTGGCGGCGGAGCAATTGCCCGCGGTGCGGGTGGCGGCGCTGCAACATGCGCGCGGGGCGGCGGGGAGGCTGTTGGAAAGTTGGCAAACGCAGCCGGGTGCGGTGCGCACGGCGGCTTTGGAAATCCTGACAGCTTCACAGCCGGCGGCGCTGTTGGCGGCGGTGAAGGCAGGGCAGGTGTCGGCGGCGGAAATCCCGGCGCACTTGGCGGCGCAGTTGCGGCGGTTGCCGGGGGCGGAGGCGACTTTGCCGCCGCCGCCCGCCAACCGTCAGGCGGTCATCGCCGCGCGGCAGCCGGCGCTGAAGCTGAACGGGGATGCCGCAAAGGGCCGCACGCTGTTCCTCAGCATTTGCGCCACCTGTCATCGCGACGGGAAAGACGGGTTCGCTGTCGGGCCGGACCGCGTGAGTTTTCGCAACCAGGGCAAGCCCACGCTCCTCCAGCACATCCTCGATCCGAATCGCGAAGTCGCACCGCGCTTCTTCACCTGCGCCGTCACCACCGCGAGTGGCGAGACGTTCGCCGGCATCATCGCGGAGGAAACGCCGGACACCCTGCGACTGCTCATGCCCGTTGGTCAGGAGAAGTTGATCCGGCGAGCGGATGTGAAGAAGCTGGAGCGCTCCAGCCGTTCACTCATGCCGGAAGGCGTGGAGGCAGCATGGAGCGATGCTGAACTCGCCGACCTGCTGGCGTTTCTGGTGCAGTAGCGAAGGAAAGTAGTTATGGGTTTCAGCCCGTGCCGTGCCCATTTCGCGCGGCGCACCCGTCTCGGACTGAAGCCCTCGACTACTTTTTTGCCGCGCGCAGGGCCTCCCTGATCCAGCGTCGCTGTTCGGCAGGGAACTTGAGATCCCGTCCCGTGCTGTCCGGCTCGGTGAGGAGTTTTGAGAGAAACTGACGGACACGGTCCGGAGCTTTCTTCACAAGCGAAGCAAGGCGCTGCGGATGTTTCTCCAGCATGTCCCGGCATAGCGATTCCCACTCTTTGTCCGTGGCCGGGGCGGCAATGGCGAGGGCCTTCTCAGGCCAGAATTGAACGAGGCGTCCCGAAATGCTGCCGATGCCAGGGCGCCGGGGCGGATCATCGCCGTCAGGAGAAGGCGGAGTCGCGGCGAGTTGTGCCGCCAAGGCCCGCCGCTGGAGAGCCACCGCCCGTTCCGGTTCGAAGCGCACAGCCACATCGGCGAAGTGGGATATGGGCCCTGCATAGTCAGGATCGTCCGCGTGGCGCTCCAGGTAGCGAAAGGTGAACTCGCGCTCCTCGAACGCTGTAGATGTCCAGAGATGGCCGGACCAGTAGAGATACTTTGCCGGGATGGGATCACCATCCAGCAGGATGTCATGCGCGCTGAGACCATCCAGCAAATCAACACAAGATTCCATCGCGATGAACTGCTTCCTTTGTGCTGGATCCGCAGACCGCTCTGCTTCGACGAGGGTCGTGAAGAAACCGCGGACGTCTGTGACGATCCATGTTCTCAGGGCCGCTCTGGCCAGGCGCTCGCCGGCAGTATGGTCTTCAAGCCTGGAGGCGAGTTCCCATGCCTCGCGGCCCTGTCCCGCAGCACCGAGCCTGGCGAACAGCGGTTCGGCGCACGCAGCGCTCGCTTTCAACCGGGCAACCGTAGCCAGCCACTGTTCAGGATTGGATGCATCGACGTGATAGGACAGCCCGCGCAGGGCGAATTCACGGAGCGGCTTGTCGGTCATCCGTTCGATCTCCTCCAGCGCGGCAATGACGTCTTTCCTCAATGCGAATGCTTCTGTGAGGGCATGGGTTTCTCCAACCCACTGCGTCCCGCAGGCAAGGTGAGCGGCGGCGGCGGCATCTCCTTCGGCAGCACGGTTGAAAAGCATCCAGCGCAGCCACACGCCTCCCTCGGGCAGGGGATGAGCGGCGTCCTCTTCCGCAAGTCGGAGCGCCTCCGCCGGCGGGAGCACTTTGATCGCGCGGTAGAGCGGAAACGACATGATCCAGGGGCCGCCGTAAATATCCAGGGCTCGCAGCTTTCCGAGCGGGTCATCTGAGAACACCTGAGAGGGCGGCGGCGAGGGTGGGTGATTACCAAGTTTTGTGAGGAAGTGCAGCGCTGCCTCGCGGGCCTTCGCCGGCTTCAGCGTCTTTGCCCATGCCCGCGTGGCAGGCAGTCCATGGGTGGCGACGAGGTTCCTCATCATCTCATGAACGAGCTCTTCCAGAGAACCCTTCTCCATCGGTTTCGGTGCAAGGATGGCAATGAATTCCGCTGCCTGGGATGGCGTAAAGTTTCCCAAACCGGCCGCCGCCGAAGCGAACTGCCCGATGGATTCTTCACCGGAAACCCTGCGGAGCAGCGCAGAGGCTTTAATCCAGTCACGATTCGCCAATTGGGCCCAGAGCCAGCCGGCGGTAGATTCCAAATCAATGTCATAGTCGCCGATGGAATCATCCATGTCCTCCCAGCTTCCGATGAAAATGAGCGTGCCCGCAGCATCGGCGAGGTCGCGCTCGGACCAAAGGGAGAGCGCCAGCGTGGCGGCATACAGTGCGTCGGTTTCAAACCGCCGGTAGGGCCGCCAGCAATTGAAGGCGACGGTGCGCACCTGGTCGGTGGTCAGCGCATCCAGTTCGCCGGCAAGCCGCCAGAGATTGAGCCCGGGAGCCTCGGTTTTGCTGCGCACGACGAGTTCCGCTGCGGTGAACGGCACCGGCACGAGCCGCTGCATGAGCGGATCGGGCGGCATCCCGGCACCCGCCACGCCAGGAGTCGGCATGGAAAGGAGCGCGACGGCGGCGGCGGCGAGGAGTACGGATTTCATAGCTCACCGGTGTTAAGTGCAATCAAGGCATCGCCGGGGTGATGGTGCGGTAGAAGCGGTGGACTGCGGCGGGGGGCGGGGTGTCGGTGAAAACGATGATGCCGTCGGCGGCGGGAGCGAAGTCGGTGAGCTTCTGCCATGAGCCCGGGGCGAGAGAGTCGGAGTATTGCACGGTGTATGTCTTGCCCGCGAGCCCCTCGAAGGTGCCGCTATAGATGCCGCCGGTGAAACCGCCGGCGGTAATGGAGAAGACGGATTGCGGCTGGAGCGGATCGGTGCCGGCGAGCCATTCATCGAAGTCGGAGAGACCGTCCTGATCGGTGTCGCTGATGCGGTCGGCGCTGCCAGGTGTGCCGCATACGGTGCCGGAGGGTTTCCAGCCGATCTTGAGTGTCCAGAGGTCGGGCGACTGCGCTTCGTTTGCAGTCACGAGCTAGAACCCGGCGCCGTCGGTGGCGGGATACCAGTCGTCTTCGTAACTGAAGTCGAGGACTTCCTCGTTGTTGGCGTCGAGGAGGACCATGCGTTCGCCGCCGTTGTCGAGGCTGCCGGTGTAAGTGCCAGCGATGGTGACGGAGGGATAGCGTTCTG
>JANOZA010000699.1:0-5966 GCA_031429155.1 Verrucomicrobiota bacterium
GCGTGGCAAAGCGCCCATCGTGCATGTAGGGCGCGGTTCTGGCGACGTTGCGCAGCGACGGAACCATGAACTTTCCTCGGTCCGCTTTGTTGCCGGTCACCTGCTCGCGACCGGTGTCGGTGATCGAGTCGCTGGCATTGAGGCCGTTGTTAAGAAAGGCATTGTTGGTGAAATGCGCGCCGCCGTGACAGTGAAAGCAGTCGGCCCCGGTGATCCCGTGGCCAGGATCGCTCTCGGTGAAAAACAGTGCGAATCCGCGCTGCTCTTCCGCCGTCAGCGGTGCGCCGCCGTGCAGCGCACGGTCCAGCTTTGAGTTCCCGCCGATGAGCGTCAGCAGATACTGTTCGATGGCCAGTCCCAGCCGCTGCGGAGTGATACCCGGTGAGCCGAAAGTCTTTTCGAACTCCAGCGGATAACCGGAGTCGCTTTCCAGCTTGGCCACGATTTTCTCCAGCGACTCATTCATCTCCAGCGGATCCTGGATGGGGCGCAGCGCCTGCTCGCGGAGCGTCGGCGAGCGGCCATCCCAGAAGAACGCCGGCTTCCATGCGAGATTGGCCAGGGGCATGGAATTGCGCAGGCCCGTCTGCCCCCGGGCACCGGTGCTGAATCGCCGGGGATCGGTGAACGCCTCCGCTTCCATGTGGCAGGACGAGCAACTCTGCGTGTTCGTAACCGAGAGGCGAGGGTCAATGAAAAGTCGCCGGCCCAGAGCCACTCCCTGCGGCGTGAGTGGATTGTCCGCCGGCCAGTTGGCCTGGGGAAAATGCGCGGGAATTTCCAGTTTCACGCCGCCGGGCGAGGCGACGCTCACCGTGGGTTTCGCTGCCGGCGCGGCGGCGTATGGCTCCACTCTGAGGATAGAGAATGCGGCCACAGCGTTGTCCGCCATGCGTTCCGCCAGGCCGCCATCATGGTGCGAGTGCGTGGAGTCCGCAGCCGCGATGTCAATTTTGTGCGCCGCGCTGAAGATGCGCGCGGCATCCAGCACCAGCGTGATCTTCAATGGCCCGCGAAGGTCAAGTTCCACCGGCACTTCGACGGTCCCGCGGCACGCCTCGCCAGCGAGGTGATAGGAATAGCCGCCGTCCTTTCCGTCCGCCTGCCGCCACCGGCCCTCAATGGCGAGGAAAACATAACCTGCCTTCCAACTCCAGTGCAGGCCGTTCACATCGGGATGCAACGGATGCCCCGCCGCGCGCGTTGCCGGATCGCTTTTATCCGTCGCCGCATCCAGCCCGAGATCGAAACGCAGGGCCTTGTATTTCCGGTCCGGCACTCCTGTCAGGGTGAATGACGTCTGCTTCTTTTCCACATCCAGAAAGCCGAACCAATCGCCCGCGCCGATCCAGGTTCCATCCAACTGCTGCAACTTCGCTGCCGACAGCAGCCCTGCCAATCGCGTCACCGACAATTGATTCCCCGCCTCATTCTTCAGCGCCATCTCCGCCAGCGGCAGCGACCGGTCCTGCCAGTGTGGCTCGATCTGCACCGTCAGGTCCGCAGCGCACGCTACGGACGCAGTGAGCAGAAGGCAGAGCGGGGATTTCATTGGAAGTCAGGGTACCGTGGCCAGGACGCGGTAATAGGCGCGGCTCGCTGGCCGGGCAGGATCGGTCAGGGTGACGAGTCCGCCAGCGGTGGTTGCGGTGGCGCCGGAAAGCGGTGCCCACGAGAGGCTTTCGAGGTCTGCCGACCGCCAGAGAGTGTAGCTGGTGCCGGCTGATTGTTTTACCGTGACGGAGAACTGCGCGCCGGTGGCGGCGGTCGCGGTGACTTCCGGTGCGGGGACGGTATCCTGCATTTCAGCGAGCTTCAGCACGAGGGCGTAGTAATTGGCACTGGAAGTCGTTGTCAGGGTACCAGCGAGGAGATTGGTGGTTTCGTAGGGATCGGCGGCGAGATCGTAGAGCTCCTCGTCGCCGCCGGTGAAGCGGATGAGTTTGTGCGTGGTGTTGCGGACGGCGGCTCCCATGCGGTTGGAGGGATTTTCATCGGCCGCGATTTCGCTGTAGGCGGTGCGGCCGGCGGCTTCGGTTTGGTTGTTCAAAATGGGAACGAGGCTGCGCGAATCTATTGGAATGCTGCCGGGCACCACGGTGCCGGCATTCATGCCGGCGAGTTCGAGGATGGTGGAGAAGAGATCCACGGCATGCACGATGGCGGTGCTTTCGCGCCCCGGGCTGATGATGCCAGGACTGTTGATGAGGAGCGGCACGCGGACGCCGCCTTCGTAGAGCGAGCCTTTGCCGTGTGTGTTCCAGGGCGGCTGGATGACGTTGGGGGCAGTGCCGTTGTCGCCCATGAAAATGATATGCGTTTTGCTGCGATCCACCGCGGCGAGAAGTCGGCCGATCTCGGTATCCATCGCTTCCACCATCGCCTCGAAGTAAGGTCTCGGGTTTGCCGTGATGTTCGCCTGAGTGCCGCTGAGCGAGTCGTAGCTGTGCAGGCTGTTGGGCGGCTTGTGCAGCGGAGTGTGTGGTGCATTGAACGCAACCCACACAAACCACGGCTGCGTGCCCCGGGCCTGAATCCAGGTTGCGGCGTCGTTGACGACATCGGTCGTGGCGTAGGTCGTGTAATTTGGCGTCGTGGTGCCATTCACGACTTTGGTCCAACTGCTGTAATTCTGCACCGCGCCCTGGATGCTGCCGGCAAAGTGCGGCCAGCCGCCGGTGGTGATGGGTGTGTTCGGCCCGGTGCTGAGGTGCCACTTTCCAAACTGCGCCGTCGCATAGCCCGGTGCGCTGGCCGTAAAGATTTCCGGAAGCGTTAGTTCGGATGTCTGTAACTGCCCGCCTCCGGCCGGTGTCAGCGCCTGATCTACACCGGTGCGAAACGGCTGGCGTCCCGTCAACACACTGGCGCGTGTCGGTGAACATGTCGGGTGCGCCCATGCGTTGCGAAAGAGAACCCCGCCCGTGCGCAGCGATGCGATGTGCGGTGTCGGCGGCAGGCTCGCGGCGGCGCTGGTATTATATAGTGTGGAACTGTCCTGACCGTAATCGTCGGCGATGATGAGCAGAATGTTCTGCTGTGCCGCCGTGGAGCGGGAGGCGGTGATGGCGAGAAGGAGGCAGGTCAGGATTTTCATACCCGGATAGATTGCGGCGGAGGCGGGGGCGTTACCGGGATTTTGTGAAGGATTGGTAAAGTATCGTCGCTCGACTTTCCAAAGTTGGGTGCCGGATGAGTTCATAAGGAATGCCGAAACGAGGGAAAGCGGCAACGGCTTCGTTCTCAACTGGCAGCCTTCCTTCTCGCTTCGCCTCATGATGGCTGCGGCGCGCACTCAACACTGGAAGGTCGAGATGCATCCCTGCGGAAATTTTCTCGAGTAACTACGACGCCTGTCGTTGACAAACTACGACGCGGGTCGTAAAAGCGCGCCATGCCTGCGAATATCACACTGCCGCGTCCCACCGAAGCCGAACTGGAACTCCTCCGCGTGCTCTGGGAGCACGGGCCGCTCACGGTGCGGGAAATCCACGAAGGACTCGGCGACGACAAAGAGACCGGCTACACCACGACGCTTAAGATCCTCCAAAAGATGACCGACAAAGGCCTCGTGCGGCGCGACGAGACGAACCGGTCGCACATCTATGAACCGGTGGCCAAAGCGAGCGATACTCAGCGCCAACTGGTGCGCGATTTTGTCAGCAAAACCTTCGGCGGCTCGCCCGCGCAATTGGTCATGCACGCGCTATCCGAGAAGAAAGCCAGTGCCGCCGAACTCACCGAAATCCGCCGCATCCTCGACGAATTGGAGGCCAAAGTTTGAATCGCCGTCATCGCCATGAACACACTATCCGCCATCACAGAACCGCTCGGCTGGGCGCTAATGCATTTCCTGTGGCAGGGCGCCGTCATCGCCGTGGCGCTGCGCTTGTTTCTCTGGCTGGCGCGGCGGCGCTCTCCGCAGTTACGCTACGCCGCAGCCGGGGTGGCGCTTTTGCTGATGCTGGGCGCGGCGGCAGGTACGGTATGGTGGCAGGTGCAGGCCGCGCACACGGAGACGGCGGCAGCGGCAGCTCCTGCGCATGGGACGGATCTGGCCTATACGCCCCATTTACCCTATGAGCCCCAAGCGATGGGTGAGCCGGCAGCGGCTCCTCTGCCGACGGACGTCGCTGTGGAAAGCCAGGCATCCGCCGCTCCTCCCGCGCCACCAGTCGTCCAGGTCGCGGCAGAGAAGCCCACCACCACCGATCGCCTGCGCCCGTTTCTCCCGTGGCTCGTTGGCGTGTGGGCCGCGGGAGTGCTGGTATTTTCTCTGCGACTGTTCACTGGCTGGCGCGTTGTCCGCCGCTGGCGTGCCGCCGCCTCCAGCGTCATCCCCGGCGACTGGACGCAACGGTTCGCCGGCCTGTGCGAGCGTCTCGGCATCACGTGCAGTGTGCGGCTGCTTTCCTCCGCCACGCTCGCCGTGCCTGTCGTCATCGGTTGGTTGAAGCCCGTGGTGCTCGTGCCGGCGTCGCTCTTCGCGGGCATTCCGTCCGCGCAGTTGGAAGCCCTTCTCGTTCACGAACTCGCCCACGTTCGCCGCCACGACTATCTGGTGAATCTCCTGCAATCCGCGCTGGAGACACTCTTCTTCTACCACCCCGCCGTCTGGTGGGTCAGCGGCCAGCTTCGCAACGAGCGCGAGCACTGCTGCGACGACGTCGCCACCGACCTCGCCGGCGGCGTCCTCGACTACGCCCGCGCCCTCACCGCCCTGGAGGAAATGCGGTCCTTGCCCGTCGGCCTGAGCCTCTCTGCCGCCGGGGGATCACTCCTTCAGCGCATCCGCCGCCTCGCCGGAGCCAGCGAACCCCGCACCACCAGCCTCGCCTGGCCTCTCGGGCTGATCACCCTGGCTGCCGTAGCCGCTGCGTTGCCTCTCACGCTGCTGCACGCTGCGCCGGACGGATCGTCTCCCGCAGAAAAGCCAGGGGCTGTCGGGGCCGGCGATGCGAAGGATTCCGGAAACCCCGCAGGTGTTCCTGCGGTCCTGACGGACGAATTGGAGCGCCTCCTCAAGGTCACTTCCGACTTGGCGAAGTTTGAGACCGAACTCGACATCTCGGTTCCGGCGGCGGATCCTGCGAACGCCAAGAGCGACGGAAGGCCGGGTGAACTGGTGATCAACGTGCAGGAGGATGGCAACGTGGTCTTTAACGGCAAGACTCTCACTGCGGAACAGTTGGCCGTCGAATTGGCTGAGGTTGCCCAGGTGGACAAGAAACGTGCAATCATCATTCGCGGAACCGAGGCGACATCATACAATAAGATTGTTGCCGTTCTCGCCGCCACCCACAAAGCCGGGCTGCATCATGTGAGCTTCGCGACGACGACGAAGCCACCGCCGGGAGGCGACAAGAAAGCGACGGAGGAGAAGGATGCGTTGAGTAACGCCGAGAAAATCGGCAGCCCACAGGACGAAAAGAGGAGGCGAATCATTATCCCTCGTTCTGCCCAAGATGACACGGCTGGCGAGAAGCCGCCGGGAAATTACTCGCGGATTTTCCAGCACAAAGACGGCACCCGTACGGAGTCCCTCCGTACGGACAGCACGCTGCGCGAATCCACTTACGACAGGAATGGCGTGCGGGTCGGAGCCAGGGTGTTCATTTTCGATAAGGACGGACAGCCCCGGCAGGCTGTGATTTACGACGGCAAAATGAATCCGCTGGGGAGTATTCATTTTGGATACGATCCGAAGACCGGAGTGCTAGTCGAAGAGCGTCACTTCAACGCAAAAGCCCAAATGGTCCGCCGGGTGTTTTACCCGGGGGCGCTGAAGCAGCCGGAGTATGCGGGGAAGTTCGTAGCCTTCACCTACGATCCGGAGAATCCCACAGCCAAGCCGGTGGTGGAATCCGGGGATGTGAAGCCGGCGTTGCCGGTGTCGGATTGGAAGGAGGCGAAGACACTGAACTTTCGCCGGTCGAAGTTTGAAGAGGGCGACGGCGAAATAAGAG
>JANOZA010000700.1:0-11759 GCA_031429155.1 Verrucomicrobiota bacterium
GTGATGAGGCTCGATCTAAGGCTGGCGATGGCAGCGGCATTGACGGCATCCGGCGGGAGAGTTTCGAGAACGGCGATCTTACCACGAATGAATCGCTCTTCGTCATCGCTCATGTGTTCTTCGAGTATCCCGAAGCTATGGCTGCCTGCATAGAACAACCCCGTGTTGAACAATGGTTGGCGAACATAGTCGAACGCAAGTTCTGGAAGCCGGGTATCACTCTCGTAGAAGTCGTTGATACGGAATCTGCCGAGCAGGCTGATCTCTCCGCGCTCATGACGCTTCACGAAATTGACGATGTTATCCGGCTGCGGATCATCCCGGAATTCCGACTGGAAGAAGTCCTCGTAGAAATAGCCGTCGCTGACCTTATTGAGGTCCACGTCCACATACAGATCACCCTGTTCCGGGCCCGGAAGATAGACCCGGTGCTGGAGGTTGACCCGGTAGCGGTTGTTATCCACGGAATCGCGCGGAATGGAGGAAATCGCCCCGGTGCTGCTCGTCTGCGGGTCGCTGTCGTAAAGCCAGTAGAACTTGAACTTGCCGAACTTTGAAGTGCGCGGGTAGCGGCGTGATTCGAGATCGAAGCCGGCACCGGCACCGCGCTGCGAATAGAGGTCGAGACGGTATTTGATCAGGCTGTGATCGCTGATGGTGGCACTGTATTGATTTAGCAGAAACGCGCCGAGATTGCTGCGGTAGCCGGGGATAAATGAATAGCCGAATTCACCGTCGAGCGGCTGGGAAAGATAGGGCAGGTAGAAGAGCGGTGAGTCGCCCGCGAGGATTTTGAATTTATGGAAAACGACGCGGTCACCTGGATAAATGCTCACTTTATCAGCAGTGATGCGGTAGCCGGGATCTTCGCTGTCCTCAGTAGTGAACTCCGGCGAATCGAGGTTGATGACGGAGATGTCACTTCCGCTTCCGGTAGATGAGATGTTCCCTGCTTTGAAGAACAACGGTTCGATGCTGCTGCGCATCCCTGAAGCGTCGAGTTGGCGGGTATTGAGGGTGTAGGTGGCATTTTCCCCCCGGTAGATGACGCCTTCCCGGTAAATGGCGACATCACCGGAAAAGCGCAGTTGCTCGGAGGCGGCGACATATTCCGCGCGCCCGGCGAAGACCTCCATGCCATCGGATTCGAAGTGCAACATGCCGCTGGGCGGCTTGATGACGACATTGCCTTCCTTCGTTACCTCGAAGTTGCTCACATCAATGCGGAGGTTGCCGATGGTGTCGAGTTTTTCGCGGAGCGCATCAAGCTGCGTCGTCTGTCCCGCAACGCGCCCTAAAAGCAGGGCGGCGATAAGGGAGAGAATCGTCAGTTGTTTCATAGGTGAAGTGCAGGGGTCCAAAGAGGGACGCAGTTGCCCCGACTAAATGGGGAACGGGGAAAATTGCAATCTTTGAGTCCGGGGATTTAGTGTCGGGCGGCGGAAAGAAAAAGCCGCGACCTTGACAGGTCGCGGCTCTCTGTAAGTCGTATTTGAGTCCAGTATCAGGGCGGCGGATCGTTTGGATTGGTGAGATCCTGTGCCCAAAGACGGAAGAACGTCTTCTCGTCCGCGAGGGCGATGCGCACTTCCATATCGCGAAGGCCATTCGTTTCCCCCAAAACCACAGGCTCCGGATTGACGTCAGCCCAGTCCTGAAGGTTCTCAGAGACCTGGGCGTGAAGTTTCACGCCCACCGTCGTGGTGTCCTCGCGGTAGTTAAATACAACTTCGTTTCCTTCCACTCTGAATGCAGGGACCGATTCCTCCGCAGGTTGCGGAGTGGTCGGATCGAGGCGCATGGAAAACTCCAGGCCGTTCGGCAGGCGATCCCCGTCCGGATCGGCGTAAAAACCTGAAATCAGAGGGTCATTGAGTTGCGGAGGATCCCACCAAAGGTCCGCCCATTCATGGTAGTCCGGCAGCGCCACGGTGATCTCGATCGGCTTCGGCTGGCTCATGCCGAGAAGGCTTTCGGCGTAGGCCTGGATTTGATAAATGCCTTTGTCCCGCGGGATGATTTCCAACTGGCCGGTGCCTCGATTGAGACGCAGATGGATGACATTGGCTTTCGGGAGACCCGTCTTGCGGTCTATCTCATGGACTACGAGGTACTGTCTGTCGGCAGTCATCTCTACAGGAGTCCGCTGTCCACCGACGACTGGCCCCCAGGCTGGTCGGACGGCCATGCCACCTTGCGGGCCGGTGACCGGGTCAGGTGGGAACAACCAGGGCACCCATGGATTGTCGATTGGCGTGAGCGGCTCTGGAATCCATGCAAACGGCGGAAAGGAGTCCAACGGAATGAGGATGGTGGGATCGAGGGGATCGCGAAGCAGCGGC
This sequence comes from Verrucomicrobiota bacterium, assembly GCA_031429155.1. Taxonomy (GTDB): domain Bacteria; phylum Verrucomicrobiota; class Verrucomicrobiia; order Verrucomicrobiales; family V1-33; genus V1-33. Next base: position 2,343 of record JANOZA010000700.1, read on the forward strand.
GGCATGAACTCGAAAAACTCCCGAGGCGGATTGCTGGGGTGGCGGGGCACGATGTCCACGGTGTTGAAGATGTCCCAGTTGGAGACAGGGAATCGTGCGCGCCCCTCGTTGTCCGTGTCTATTCCCGTCGCCACGAGTTGTGCCTGCACCTTTTCCGTGCTGGGAGCAAACCGAATAGATGTACTGCGGGGGTCAATTACTGGAGGATCCATCCCATTGGTCTTCCCAAATACCCCATGGTAAGTGACGGCGACATCTTCGAGACGCTGGCTTTCCTGGCTGGTAGGATTGTCCTTGGGCACGACCACAGGATCACTGGGTGTGGCCGGATCAGTGCGCCCTCTGCTGACGGCGTCGCGGACGCTCAAAATCCACGTGCCTCCGCCGCTGCTGGGAATCCGGGTTCCCCAGTGACGCACCGTCGTAAAGGTCCAGTCGGTCGGATTGCGCAATTCAGGCACGTTCTGGCTCCAGCGACTTTCCGTGTAGTCTTCACGGTGCGGCACAAAGAGATCGCTCTCCAGTGACCGTCCGTTCTCCCAGCCCAGTTGCGGAGGTGCGATGAGCTTTATCTCAAGGTCGCCACGGCGCTGATGATAAAGCCGCACCCGGACCTCAACTTCTTCCAGTCTCATGCCTCCAGGCGGAGGAGGAAGCAGAATGTAAACGGGCGTCCCGTTCACCGGGATCAATTGTCGAGCGCCGGTCTGAAGATAAATGCCCCCGGTCTCAGTGGTCCGGGTGCCAATAAATTTTCCAAAATCATCATCCTCGACATCCCCTATCTGCCGTGGCACGAACGGATCAGGAGGGAGGCCAGGCCATTGCTTTGCCAAAGTGATGGCATGAAAGGCATCAATGAGCCCCGCACCAAAGGAATAGTGCATGGGATTGCCGGTGCGGGACATGCGCCACTGCGTATCCCAGAGAAGACCATTCCAGGTAACCCGGCAGTCATTACAAACCCGACTGGAGCGCAGCAGGATTTCCTTCACGTCACGCCGGCCGAGCTGTGGATTGGCTTCCTTCATGAGGGCGACAATACCCGACACCTGAGGCGCGGCGGCCGAGGTGCCGTTAAAGTTGAAGTTGAAAATCTTGTCCTGCGCGTGGTCGTTGGTGCTGGTGGTGGCGATGCCCTGAGTGGTGCGGAGCCAGGGCGTAGGCAAATCATCAAACTCAACGGGGGCGTTTTTCTTGAAAGGCCTGTTGCCAAAGAGACCACCGGGAGAGCCTGGCCAGTTAAGCAGCGGTGCCAGTTCACGCCCCTGTGAGAGCGCTACGCACACGAGCGGTGCCCCCTTATTGGAGTAGGAGATGCGCCGCCCCAACTCACTGACACAGCCGACGGGGATTTGAAAAATGCTATTCATCCACTCGGCAAGATTTGTATCCATGTGCCCTTCGGCATCGTTACCCGCGGCGTTTATATAGGCTATACCCTTATTAGAGTTGCCCTTGGTGGCCCCGTGCCGGAGGGCGCGCTTCATCAGCCAGCCCTGGGGATAAAGTTTGAGCCCATCCCCAGCAGGACCCCACGAAATCTGAGCCACATCAAATTGCATCGGACCTGCGCGCGTCTCATCCAGCAGGCTGTAGTCCCGGGGCTGAGAATCTTTGAGGGAACTGCCGAGGGCGAAAGCATCCGCCCAGACTTCATCGTCGGCCCAAGTGCCGATCACGGCCCCCTGCAAAAAACAGCGGGGAGCGATACCCACCACACCGTAATCCAGACCCTCCCGAGCCCCCACGATACCCGCGCAGGAGGTTCCATGGTTGTCGGAGACGGAATTCAGCGGGTCGGTGTTATTCGAGTATGGCGGCTCTGCGAGGGGGAATTGATACCCGGATGGGGGGTATAGAGTCATCTGGGGACCGTAGTTTCTACTGCGCGTCGGATTATCAAAAGAATTCTGCAAATCCTTCTGAAGACTAGGCACCCGATTTTGCACACCGTCATCAATCACGAGCACCTTCACCCCAAAGCCTGACAACCTGCCTCCGAGCGATCCCTCATACTCCCACGCCAGCGGTGTGCGCAGGTCCGCCTGCTCTCCATGCACCTTGGGAAATGCCGGATTGTAGGGAATCGGCGGATAATCCCCAAGGTAGATTCGCGCTGGCACAGAATTCACCGGCCCAAGTGGTGTCGCCCGGTTGTTCTGCCACCACTGATAACCCGACGTGCCAAACTCGACCAGGATAAAAGTGTTCACATTATCCGTGGTACAGGCAGGAGTGTAAGCCGGTCCACCTCCGCTGAAATACTGTTCCGTAGGAATATACTTAGGCTCGCGCTTCGTCGCGACGATGTGCTCCACGCCCAGCACCCCAGGCTTTTTGCGAAGTTCCACAGCAGCGCCAATGGCATCCATGCCGCTGGCGTAGGTCAGAATCAAAGCCTCCGGTGCATAGCCAGGACGGACAGCCCTCAGCGCTCCCGCGTTCTCGGCAAACCCCCGAAACGACATCCCCTCCGCAAGCCTCACCAGCACTTTCCTCGTGATCACTACCTTCGTGACGTCCGATTGGGGATAATCCGCATCATACGCCACGAGGTCCGCCCCGCCGCCGCTCTCCTCAAACCGGGTCATCTCCTGAGTAATACTTTCCAGGCTTTCCGTCTGCGTCAGCTTCATCACCTTCTGACTGCCATCCGGCAGACTCGCATGAAACTGATTGGTCATCAATTGCACCAGTCTCCGGCTTCCGCGGATAGGCAGGCGGACCATCACCCCCTCGCTCGTCGGCCACATCGCCAGTCCGCCAGGACCTGTCAGAGGCTGGCTGGAATCCTCCATAGTGGCCTCCGTCTGCTGCTTGGTTCCGGTATTTTCCTTTGTGGTCGCGGTCGGAGCCTGCGTGGTGGCGGCCACCGATTCCTTGGAAGCCGCGCTTTTCACGGACAACGTGTCAGCGGCAAGAGAATGAACCGCCAGCGTGGTCAGCAGGAGCGGCAGTGAAAACAGGAGAGGGGGAGTCTTCATAAGTTTTGCTTTGTAACTACATCACCGGGTTCCTTTTGGAAATGAAAATTTCGTCCCAAAACGAAAAAACCAGGGGAATCCCCCATCCATCGCCCCCACAGGCCCCTTCAGACTCCACCCCGGCTACTTCGGAGCTTTGCCGCCCGCCCCCCCCCCGGCGTTGAGGCCATACTCCTTCTCTATCATCGCAATCAGAGCCGCTGCGTCGTTCAAAAAGCCGTGAATGACCTGCGAACGCACCAGCAGCTTAGGCATCACGATCCGCTCTGACTGCAACTTCGCCAGCGTCCCGATATTCTCCAGTAATTGAGAATCCACCCAGGCATTCTTCCCCGCCGCCGCCATGGCCTCAGCACCGGCCAGTTCCACGGCTTTCGCCCGCGCCGCGCCTATCTCCCGGGCGCCCACCGGCACCGGCAGCCGAAGCAGAAACTCATGGAAAACCGCAAACGCCGACGGCTTTGCCAGCCAAAACTCCAGAGACAACCTCGCCAGTTCACAGGATCCCGGGTGATTCTCCACCCCGCTCTTGAGCAGCGGATTGCACTCCCGGTTCAATGGCGACGGCATCGCCACGACGGCAAACGTCCCCGGCCACTTCTTCTTCAGAGCCGCCAAATCCTCCGCCAGAGTCCGGCAAGAACTGCACGTGTAGTCAAAAAACTCCACCAGCACCACTGGCGCATCCACAGCCCCCAAAAGCGGCAGTTTTTCCACTTCGAAGCTCAGATTCAACGCCCCCTCGGAAAAGCGGATCACCCGCGGCCCCGCCACGGCACCGGATCCCGGAACCGCCTGAGCGCTGTCTGACAGCGTCCCCGCCGTCACGACATGCGACTCCGGCTTCGGGCCCCAGACCTGCCCGGCCGCCAGCAAGCCAATCGCCATGACACCCGTCAGCATCGCTGCCTCCAGCACCCCGCGCTCACCCGCGCGCCGCGCTCTCACCGCATTCGTCAGGATCACCGCCGCCACCGCCAGCCCCGTCATGTGCAAACCCAAACACCACGGACAGTGCCCCCGCTCCTTTATATAGAGCAGGCTCAAAAAATAGACCGCCGCCCCCGCAAGGATCACCCCCGCCGCCGCCAGCAACTGATCCCCCGTCCTCCCCAGCGCCCGCTGCACTCCCTGGAGTGTCAGGAGCAAAACCCCCGCATAAACCACCGCCGCACCCAGCGTCACCGGTATATAGAACCACTCGGACCAGGGGCCGCCCATCACCTGGCTGCATCCGCCCTCTCCTCCGCAGCCCGCGACACTGCTGATCGCCCCCGTCAGCTTCATCCCAAACAGCGCCAGGCACACCACCATCGCCGCAAAGCTCAGGAAGCGCACCGCCCACAGCAAAACCGGTTTAACCGCCAGACTGTTCGACATAATGGCGATGCTACCGGCCCCCGACCGACGCTGTCCAGCGCAGACTTTCCACATCACCCCTTCGCCTGCGCCTTTGCCCACGCGTCCTTCAACGTCACCGCACGGTTCACCACCGGCGCGCCTGCGCTGCCCGACTTCGTATCAATGCTGAAGTAACCCATGCGCTCGAACTGAAACCGCGTGCCTGCCGCCAGTCCGCTGATCAGCGGCTCTACCTTCGCCCCCGACAGCACTGTCAGGGATTCCGGATTCAAATAATCGCGATACGTCTTCCCCTCCTCGATGTCCGCGAGGTCCTCGATGGTAAATAGCCGGTCATAGAGCCGCACCTCCACCGTCGCCGCGTGCGGCGCGCTCACCCAGTGGATGACGGCGGTGCCCTTTTTCGGACTCGATCCCCGGCTGTCAGGGTCATACGTGCAGCGGAGTTCGATGACGTTGCCGTCCGCGTCCTTCACCACCTCATCGCACTTGATGTTGTAGGCATAGCGGAGGCGGACTTCGCGGCCCTGGCTCAGCCGGAAATACTTCGGCGGCGGCACTTCCATGAAGTCATCCTGCTCGATGAACAACTCACCGCTGAATTTCATCACCCGGCTGCCGGCTTCCGGATTTTCCGGATTGTTCACCGCCTCGATATCCTCCGTGTGCCCGGCAGGCCAGTTGGTGAGCGTCACTTTCAAGGGCCGCAGCACGCCCATGTACCGCGGACAGGTCTTGTTGAGGTCCTCACGCACGGCGTGCTCCAGCAAACCCACGTCCGTCATGCTCTTGAACTTGGTCACCCCGATCCGTTTGCAGAACGTGCGGATGCCCTCCGGCGAATAGCCGCGCCGCCTCATTCCGGAAATCGTCGGCATCCGCGGATCGTCCCAGCCATCTACGAGCCCCTGCTCCACCAACTCAAGGAGGTAGCGCTTGCTCATCATCGTGTATGTCAGATTCAGCCGCGCGAACTCGATCTGCCGCGGCTTGTGCGGCGCGCTCACGTTATCAATGAGCCAGTCATAGAGCGGACGGTGGGCTTCAAATTCCAGCGTGCAGATGCTGTGCGTGATCCCCTCGATGGCATCGCTGAATCCATGCGCCATGTCGTAGGTCGGATAGATGCACCACTTATCGCCCGTCCGGTCGTGCGGGACTTTCTTGATGCGATAGAGCACCGGGTCGCGCAGGTTAATGTTCGGCGCCGCCATGTCTATCTTCGCCCGCAGCGTGCGGCTTCCATCGGCGAACTCCCCTGCCTTCATGCGCGCAAACAGATCCAGACTCTCCTCCACGCTCCGCTCGCGGAACGGTGAGTTCTTCCCAGCCTCCGTCAACGTCCCGCGACTCGCGCGCATCTCCTCCGCTGTCTGATCGCAAACATACGCCAGCCCCTTGCCGATCAACTCCAGCGCGAACCCGTGGATCTGATCGAAGTAATCCGACGCGTGATAAAGATGCTCGCCCCAAGAGAAGCCGAGCCACTTCACATCCTCCATGATCGAGTGAACATACTCGATGTCCTCCTTCACCGGATTCGTGTCATCGAAACGCAGATGCGTCCGTCCGCCGGGATTCTCCAGACTCAGCCCGAAGTTCAGGCAGATGCTCTTCGCATGGCCGATGTGCAAATACCCGTTCGGCTCCGGAGGGAAGCGCGTGACGACGAACGGATGCCTCCGCGACTGCAAATCATCGCGCACGATTTCACGGATGAAGTCGAGGGATTCGCCGGGCGTATTGTCAGAAGTGGAAGACATGGATGGGAAAAGAGAGCGCCATCCATTTCAGAGAATCCCCGCCCGGCAAGGGAAAGCCATGAAGGGTGTCAGCGGGAATCCCCGCGACCGAACGGCGAGCGTTCCCGGCAACAAAAAAGCCGGCCTGAAGAATCGTGATCCTTCAGGCCGGCCGGTGACAGACGATGAATTCGTGTGCCGATAGTCTATTTCAAGACGCGCGCTCAGGCATCTTTCTTCGCCGTGACCGACTCGCCCTTCTTGTTGTGCTTGTCGGTGGAAACAGTGACCTCTTTGCCGACGAGATCTTCGATCTTCGCCTCTTTGCCGTCGGCACCGACGACTTTCACAGTGGCAGCCAGGGTGATGGCTTGTTCACCGATTTTGAGTTCTTTCTTCTCCTTATCGTAGGAGGCGATTTTGCCGGAGACCGGGACTTTGACGCCGCATCCGGCGTAAGCGGAGCCGACCATGGTGAGTGCGAGTGCAGCAGTAAGGAGCTTTTTCATAGATTTAGATTTAGGTTTGGTATTGGAGTGTGCTTTGGAAAAGGAGAATTCCCGTTCCGGGTGCAGCTTCTACTGGGTTCCGCTGCTTTCGGCAATCTAAAAGGCAGCCCCGTATCTGCGGGGGAACTCCGAGGCGCACGGGCGTCGGAGATTGAGCACTTATACCGCGTCCCTCAAATGGAGACTGGCAACCCCGGCCTCGCTCCATTAGGTGAACTCCGGTAGTCGGGGAATAATCCCCGGCCACCCACTTCAGCGCTGCATGACATCCACCCATTCCACGCCCATCCGATCTTCGTTCGCGGCACTCCTCCTTGTCCACGCCCTCATCGCCGCCGCCTGGTCCCATCCGGTGCCCGACCTCCCCGTCCGTTCCCATTTCAATATAGGAGGAGGCGCCGAAATCCGCGTCGAGGTGGACCCCCGGTGCTTCGAGGCCGACCCCGAGAAGGTGGACTATTACCAGAAGGAAAAAATCGCGGACCTGCCCGGCGATGAAGTGCAGAAGCTGAAGGCGAAGGCCGATATCTTTGTCGGTGAACGTCTCCGGTTTCTCTTCGATCCTGTCGGCGAAGTGAAGCCGGCATTCGTCTGGGAGTTCAAAAAGCTCGGCGACGGCGGGGTGCCGTTCGAAACCGATGACAAGGCCCTCTTAAAAGGCAACGAAACAGTGCTCGTCGGTTCGTGGAAAGCCACCGTCGTGGCCGGCATGACCGGCTACCGGGTCGAGGCGCTCCCGATGACTCCGGAGAAAATGGGCATTCCGCTCAACGTCATGTTTCTCAATTTCATCGGCGGCAAACAGGTAGAGCGGTACGCGGTGCTCTACCCTGGCGAGACCAGCTTCACCCTTGATCTCACGGAACAGGGGATCTTTCCGACCCGGGGAGTGCGCACCGCAGGCTCGGTCGGCATCGAGTCCCAGCCGGGTGACTGGCTCACGCTTTTCGGGTCGGAGATCATACGCGGGTTCGACCATGTCATTCCCAAAGGGCTGGATCACATCCTCTTCGTCCTCGGGGTCTTCCTGATGACCCGGAAATGGAAGCCGCTCTTCCTCCAGGTTTCCGCCTTCACTGTGGCCCACACGCTAACTCTTTGGCTCGCCTCAGCGGGGCTCGTCAGAATCCCGGCCAGCATCGTCGAGCCCATCATCGCGGCCAGCATCGTGGCCATCGCCCTCGAGAATATCTTCCACAAACGCTACACCCACTGGCGTCTGCTCGTCGTGTTCGCCTTCGGCCTGATCCACGGCCTCGGATTCGCCGGCGCCATGTCCGCGCGGCTGGACTCCACCTCCTCGCTCGTCGTCGGACTGCTGGGCATCAATGTCGGCGTCGAACTGGGTCAACTGGCCGTTATTTCAGCCGCCCTGCTCGCCACCTTTTGGATCACCAGCGCCTCAGCATACCGGAAATGGGTCGTCATCCCCGGTTCCATCCTCATCGCCCTGGCCGGTATTTGGTGGGTGGTCGAACGGACCTTGCTCTGAGCCCCGAGGGATGCCCTGCGAAACCCGCCCGCGGCTTTGAAGAGCCCGGCATCCGCCGCGCCTATATTTTGGCCGAAGCCAGCGGCACTTATAATAGTGTGGACCGCCGCGACTCCGAAGGCCGCGTCCGCAAGGACCGCGCCTACGCCATGACCGACCACAAGGAATACTTCGCCGAGGCCACCGAAGCCTACTTCACCACCAACGACTTCTTCCCCTTCACCAAAGACGAGCTGAAGAAACACGACCCCGCCATCTTCGCCCAGTTGGAGAAAGTCTGGGCCGGCCCGCCGAAGAAATAACTGGCTCGCCGACGCCTGCTCCGCTATCACTGCGGCGCTCGCCGCCACAACCAACCAAACGCAACCTCATGTTGTCCCTGTCCGCTTCCATCCTCCGTCGCCTGCTCACCGCCGCAGTTCTTCTGCTCTGCAGCAGCCAAAGCCCCGCCCAGGACACCTTCACCGCCAGATTCGAAAACGACGCCGGGGGCACTTGGCTCGTCTATCCCACCATCCCCGGCTGGCACTACAAGATCGAAGGCTCACCATCCGTCGCGGGTGCAGACTTCACGTATGTCCCTGGCAGCTTCCGTTATGGGGACGGTCAGGACCGCCGCTGGTGGATCGCCCCGCCGCCTCCGCCCACCATTGCGCCCGACCCTCCCCCGCCGCCACCCAACTACCACAGCCTGCACGTCACCAACTACGTCGCCCCCGCTCCCGGCGGCCACCTTGTCGAAATCTTTCGTCAAAACGGCGACCACCCCTGGTCCCGGCGCAGGACCGCCAATCTGCCCGTGAGAGTCAATGCCAACGGCGAGCCGCTGCCCATGACGCCCTTCTTCAGCATCGGTAATTCCCCCACCGAAAGCTGGACGCTCTCCGGAAGCGTGCGTCCCCGCCTCTTCGATAATTTCCTGAGTGATCCCAACGCAGCCCCATTCGTCACCGGCACTCCGGAGGACGAGGACTATCAGTTTCTCCTCGCCCACTGGGACGAAATTGTAAGCCACGCCACCCCCACCCCCGACGACGCCGCCCAGGCTCCCCCAGCACCGCCGCCTGGCACTCCGCCCCCACCGCCACCTGATCCGGATGTCCGCCGCTTCTATCGCGTCTGGCAGACCGCCATAGACAGCAATGGCAACGGAATTACCGACTGGTGGGAACTGCAAAACGCCTACGAGCCATTCTCAGTGCCCGGTGAAAGCGGCTACCTCGGCGAGAACTCAACCACTGATGCCGACGGTGACGGCCTCACTGACTATGTCGAAGGCCGCTGTGGCCTCAACCCCCACTCGGCAGACAGCGACGGCGACAGCA
>JANOZA010000701.1:0-17527 GCA_031429155.1 Verrucomicrobiota bacterium
GTCACGGCGCTCTCGGATTCCTCCATCAGAGCACTGCGGATGAAGATTTCGGTCGCAGCGGCAGCGTTCACTTTGCCGTAGTCCATTTGCCCGCGGCGCACCTCCAGACCGTGAACCAAAACCCGTTCGGTAACGACGACACGTCCACTCTTCTCCTCCCATCGGGGCTCGCTGAAACGATGCTCGCACAGGTGCGGCGCGATCTTCTCAATCCACAGCGGATCAATGCGCGCCACGTTCCGCGCGAACAGTTGCGACGTCTGCACGATCTCACCAGCGACGATCCACGCTGGCTGCTTTGACTTCTCACCCTCCTTCTTCTGCTTCGCAGTGCGCTCGTAGAGGTGTGATCCAGGAAAGATCGTGACCATGCGATTACCCGCTGCCTTGTAAAGATTCCGCTCCTCGCGGACCGCGATGTGACCAACCAGTCCTGAAAGAATGCTGCGGTGGATGCCATCCTCATTTACCTGCCGCGAAAAGGCGGGCACGCGCGCATCGTCCTCGTCGCTCATAGCATCGCATAGTTGCCGGTGGATGTCGCGCCACTCAGTCATGCGCAGGAACGACAGATAGTTCTGACGGCAGAATTTCCGCAGGGCATTGCGGCTGCCTTTGCCGTCCTGATTCGGCATCGCCTGCCAGATGCGCAGCAGGCTGAGAAAGTCCGAATGCGGCACGGCAAAAGCGCGGTGCGCCGACGCGGCCTTCTCTTTCTCCGACTCCGGACGCTCCCGCGGATCGGGAATGCTCAGGCCTGCGGCGATGACGAGCACTTCCGGCAGCGCGTTGTCGTCCCGCGCCTCCAGAAGCATCCGGCCGAGCGAAGGATCGAGCGGCAGCCTCGCGAGTTCCCTACCCAGCGGCGTGAGCGTCTCCTCATCGTCCAGCGCGCCGAGTTCGTGCAGGAGAGCGTAGCCCCCGCGGATGGCGGCTGATTGCGGAGGCTCAAGGAATGGGAACGTCTCGATCTCACCCAGCCGAAAGGCCTTCATGCGGAGGATGACCTCCGCGAGGTTGGCGCGCTGGATTTCCGGCTGCGTGAAGGGCGGGCGCTTCGCGAAATCCTCTTCGCCATAAAGCCGGATGCAGATGCCATCCTGCACTCGACCGGCGCGACCGGCACGCTGATTGGCGCTGCTTTGCGATACGGCTTCAATGGGCAAGCGTTTCGTCCGCGTGCGGGAGTTGTAGCGGCTCATCCGCGCCAGGCCCGTGTCTATGACGTAGCGGATGCGCGGAATCGTGAGCGACGTCTCGGCGATATTCGTAGCGATGATGACGCGACGCCTCGACCCCGGTGAAAACACGCGCTGCTGCTCGGTGCCGGCCATGCGGCCAAAAAGCGGCAGGACCTCATAACCGCTGCCTAGATTACCCTCCAGCACATCGCGCGTGTCGCGGATGTCGCGTTCCGTCGGCATGAAGATGAGAATGTCGCCTTCGTTCGATTCGATCAGCGCATCCTCCACCGCGCGCGCCGCTGCTTCGATGAAACCAATGTCGTCCTCGTGCTCACCGGTGAACGATTCCACCGGCTGATAGCGCACCTCCACGGGGAACATCCGCCCCGACACCTCTATGATGGGCGCGCCGCCAAACGCCTCGCTGAAGGCCTGAGTGTCTATCGTCGCCGACGTGACGATCAGCTTCAACTCGCGCCGCCGCTGGAGCAGCGTCTTCAAGTAGCCGAGGAGGAAGTCAATATTCAGTGAGCGCTCGTGCGCTTCATCGAGAATGATCGCCGAGTAACGCCGCAACAGCGGGTCGCTCTGGATCTCCGCCAGCAGGATGCCGTCGGTCATGAACTTCAGAACCGTGTCGCGTCCCGTATCGTCATTGAACCGCATCTTGCACCCCACTTCCCTGCCCCACGTCACGTTCAACTCCTCCGCCACCCGCCGCGAAATGCTCATCGCCGCCACTCGCCGCGGCTGCGTGCAGCCGATGACGCCACGTTCGGCGAAGCCCGCCTCCAGGCACATCTTCGGCAACTGCGTCGTCTTCCCGGACCCAGTCTCGCCAGCAATGATGACGACCTGGTGCGCCCGCAACGCAGCGAGGATGTCGGCACGCCGCTGCGATACGGGCAAATCTGCGGGGTACCGGATGCTGTGCATTAAAAAGGTGCGGATCGTGCGTGGGATTCCCGGCACGACAAGTCAGCATCTCGCCACCGCGGATACTCCCTACCCTGCACAATTCCTTGAAGCTTAATTTTTGAATGAAAAATTGAACGCAACCTCTCCTCGTGAGGTCTATTCTCCCGGACACTATGCCCGAAAACAACCACATCTCCCTCCATGGACTCGGATTCGCCGCACGGATCGGCGTCCCTGATGCCGAACGTGCCGCTCCGCAGCGACTGGCAGCGGACGTAACGCTTTGGCCGACGGGTGCGATGGAGGGCTTGGATGACGACCTCGCGAGGACGGTGGATTACTCCGCAGCGGCCAGGGTTTGCCGCGAAACGGCGGAACGTCAGGAATACCGGCTCATTGAGACGCTGGCAGATGTGCTCTGCGGGGAGTTGCTCAGCGCTTTTCCCCTGAAACAAGTCCGCATCACCCTGCGGAAATTCATCCTCCCAGACACCGATGCGGTCTCTGTCACTCTCACCCGCCGGCGCGATGGATCGTCGTCCGCCGGCTCCACCCTCACCGGAATTTCCCCGTGACCACCTTCGCGACATCTGTATCAGGTTTCGGACTGGTCCCGGCGACCACAGCCACCCGCATGACTGACGGCGCACTCACCGAAAAAGAACAGGACCGCCTGCTGGTGGAGCGCGCCCGGAATGGCGACACTGCCGCCTTCGACACGCTGGTGCTCAAGTTCACGCCCCGACTCTACGCCACGGTCTATAATATGACCGCCAACCGCGAAGACACCGCCGACCTCCTCCAGGACGTTTTTGCCCGAGCCTACCGCAGCCTCACGCGATTCCGCGGCGACAGCGGCTTTCACACGTGGATCCATACCATCGCGGTGAATATGACGCTCAACTTTCTCAAACGCAGCCAGCGCCACCGCACGCAGTCCCTGGATGACATGGACTCTAACATCGAGAACGACAAGGACTACCTCGAACTCACCGCCAGCAGCGATCCGGTGCGTGAGGCCGGGCTCAAGGAACTCCAGGAGCAACTCAACGCCGCGATGCAACAACTGCCCGAAACGCAGCGCGCCGTCGTCACCATGTTCGACATTCAAGGCATGGCGCACGCAGAGATCGGCCGCATCATGGGGCTTAGTGAAGGCACGGTCCGCTCCCGGCTTTTTTACGCCCACCGCCAGCTCCAAGCGACCCTTTCCGAATACCTCAAATGAAAGAAGGCCCACCAATGGACAAAGATGAAAAACTCCGCCGGCTGCTGCGCCTCAAGCGCTACGAGCAGCCGCCGGAGGGATTCGCGGAGGAATTTCTCGAGAAGTTCCAGCGCCGTCAGCGCAGCGAAATCGTCCGCCGCAGCGCATTCAGCATTCTCTGGGAACGCGTCCAGGCATGGCTCGATGGTCTGCGCCGCCCGGCCGTCATCTGGAGCGCTGCCGGTGCCTATGCCGCCATCATGATCACGCTTTGGTTGCTGCCACGGCCCTCCCCTAACGATGGCTCAGCCATTTTTGTCGGAGGCTCCGTCATCACGGCCCCTCCGGTGGACTACCGTCCAGATCATCAAAACGACTCACAGACCATCAGCGTGCCACAGCCTGGCGGCAAACGCCGCACCACCACGCAGGATCAGGACAAGGAGCCAGTGATAGGCCCGGATGAGAAGAAGGAAACTCCCGGGGAGCAGCCAAAACTCCGCGACCTGTAATGACCGATGCAGCATGACGGATGCAGATTCCCGAACAGACGCGTGGCGGATCATATTCGTCGAGCGTCGTTCGGCCTTCTGAACCTGGGTTTGCTTTCTGCTGCCCCGGCCGCTCCGTGGCCCGAAGCCCTCATCCGTCTCGAACGCCGCCCGGCAAACGGCGGCGGAGCGCAAGTCTCCACGGCTATCGCTGTAGCCCCGGGCTTGCTGGCTTCCATCATTGATAAGTCCGCGGAATCCGACGGCTATCGCGCCATGATGGAATCCGTGACCAGTCCGGTGAAGCTGCTCGTGCGCGACCCCGACAGCGGATTCTCTCTCTTCACGGCGCTGGACAACGCCGCGCCCGCATGGCCAGTCGTGCCTCTCGAGAATGTGCCCGGCCAACTAAAGCCTGGACTCAGCCTGACGCTTCAATCCGCAGCCCCTGCACCGGCGCGGCTCACAGGCCGGGACATCCTCTACAACTCCACGCTGCTGCAATCTCCCTGGCTCCGCGTCAACCTGCCGCCGGGGACCTGGATGCACGGGACTCCGCTCACCATGACTGGCGGAACTCTGGCCGGACTACTCGCTGGCGGCGTGCCCGATGTCCCCGAGTCAGCCCGCATCCTGCCGGCAGCGGCCGTGCAGCATTTTGTAAAACTCTGGAATGATCGCCAAACCCTCGCCCATGCCGAGTTGGGCATTCGACTCAGCCAGACCGACGCCATTCCACGCGTCGTCGAATGCTACGCGGCATTCCCGGCCGAACGCGCCGGCATTCACCCCGGCGACGTCATCCTCAGCATCGGAGCCACCGAAGTTGCTGACGCAGCCGCCGCTGCCGAAGCGTGTTTTTACCTGAGGGTGGACGAACCGGTGAAGATTACTGTGCTTCGCGGCACGGACACCGTCGAACTTTCGGTCACGCCTGTCAGCACATCAGCAAAGACCGCAGGGACGCCGGGAAAGTGAAGCCCCTCTCCGGGCTACCGCGGCCCCTGGCTTTCCCGCTTCCCGGTGCATCAATTTGCATTCTTCGTCTTCCCCATGTCCTGCGCTGTCATCATTCCCGCCCGCTATGCCTCCACCCGGTTTCCCGGCAAGCCGCTCCATCTCATCGCCGGCAAGCCGCTCGTCCAGCATGTCTGGGAGCGTTGCCGCAGTTGCCGGAATACCGGCAGCATCATCGTCGCTACGGACGATGACCGCATCGCAGCTGCGGCACGCGGATTTGGAGCACGGGTCTGCATGACCTCTCCGGATCATCAAAGCGGCACCGATCGCATCGCCGAGGCCGCACGGATGCTGCCGGACGCCACCCACATCATCAACGTCCAGGGAGACGAGCCGCTGATCTCGCCGCAACTTGTGGACGAACTTGCCGCTCGAATGGCCGCCGACACGAGCATTGGCATGATCACCGCAGTCCACGCGATCAACGACCCGGCGCTGCTCGACAATCCGAACATCGTAAAGTGTGTGCTGACACGCGATGGCCGCGCGCTCTACTTTTCCCGGAGCCGCATCCCCCATCCACGCGGCAGCCATCCCGGGCTGACTTGCTGGCGGCACATGGGCATTTATGGATTCAGCCGCAGCTTTCTGGAACAGTTCGTGGCTTGGGAACCGAGCCCGCTGGAAGTGACGGAGTCACTGGAGCAGCTCCGCGCGCTGGAGAACGGCGCCGCCATCCACGTCGCCGTGACAGAGCACGACAGCCCCGGCATAGACACACCGGAGCAGGCGCGCGAAGTGGAGGAGTTGATCGCTCGTCGGCTCCGGGAGTAGCCGGGAAACTTCAAGGAGCCTTCACCCAGGAACGAATGAACCAGCGCGTGCGCAATGTGTCCCTGTGGACTCGACAAGCAGCGCCCCATCTGGTAGAACCACTGCCGTGACCAAAATGCGCCTTTTGCCCTTTCTCCTTGCCGCCTCGCCCTGGGCGCGGGCGCAAACTCCCGTGGCCGACTTTTCCATTCCGGATGAGAACTCCACGTCTCTCCGCCGCCGCGTCACAGCCATCCCCGTCTCTCCACGCAACTACCTCCACCAGGTGACCGCGTGGTATTTCGGTCACGAAAACTGAACCATCTGCCGGACTCAGTTTGATGTCCTTTCTCAGATCTTCACCGAATTGAAAGGCACTACCGTTCTGCCTGTGGACATCATCGGAGTCAATGAAACCGGCAGCACTCCCTACTACTCAGGGATGTATGCGGGAAAGCCACTGTCCTGGATGCGGGACACCGCGGCGACGAACGTGGAAACTTCATTCGGTGCCATCTATCGCGACGTGATCATCCTCAACCCGCTCAACGGGAGGATAGATTCCTACAATCTCAGCACCTTTTCCCTCACCGACGCCACAAACCGTCTCGTGATGAAAAACAAGCTCATCGCCGCTGCGACCCCAGCCGACACCGACCACGACGGGCTCCCCGACTACTGGGAAACCTGGGCTTACGGCAGCCTCAGCCGCAATGCCGCCTCTGTGGGCATCAACGGACGGAAGACCATTCAGCACTGGGCGCATTGCAGTCCCGCCCCGGCCGCGGGCATGATCCCAGGGTTGCCGGTCATGGCCGTGTACCCATCCGACGGCAGCCTCTCGGTCTTCTTTACGCGCCGCCGCGGCACTGCGTTGGGCCTGACGGTGACTCCGGAATTTTCCACCACACTGTCATCGTGGACCACCACAGGCCATGGCTACGAGGAGTGGAGTGTCCGTACGCTCTATGACGGATCCGGCGGCGAACTCGTGGAATGGCACGCCCTCGCTGCCGTTCCCTTCCCGTATGTCCGAGTAAGGGCCACGCTGCCCTGAATCAGTGCTTAGAACCGCAGCCCCACGCCGCCACCGATGCCCCATGAACTGGCGTCAATCTCGGCACTGCCGGCACCATTGCCGATGGTCACAGGCTTGATGTAATCGTAGCGACCCCACACTTCGATATACCAGCGGTCCTTCTGATCGAGGTCATACTTTAACGAAGCCTGCGCGAAGGCCCCGATGGAAAAGTCTGAGTCGCTGTTGTTCCAGGAGCGCGAATCACGGTCAATGCCAGGCAAACGGGGAGAAAGCGCCGTGCCTCCTTTTCCGCCACCTCCGGTGCCGGGCGTACCGGGATCCGGATCGGTGACACCCGGAATGACGACCGTAGCCGGACCCGCAGGACGGACCGCACCAACGGAGCCAGAACCGAAGCTGGACGAATTCGAAGGCGTATTCGCCGATCCGGGGACGCCACTGGAGGAACCGCCGGTCTTGGGTGCCGTCTGATTGCCTTCCACGAAGTCCGTGGAGTAGGGTGCCCCCGTACGAATGAGCAGTTCCCCGGTGGTGTTAGAGACAACACGCCCCCCCGCGAGATTTTCCAACTCGCGCGCCCACGCTCGCGTGGTGAGTTCTGCGTTGATGACATTCACCACGGGGCCGGCGCTGAGGGACAAATGCGCCCGCTGGCCAAGATTCCATTCCCAACTCAGCGGCGCAGAAATGGAGTGCAGTGAGACATCCAGATCGGAATGAATGAAGGTGGCGACCTTGCCCACTTCGGTGATGACTTCGATGATGGCGGTCTGGGGATCACGTGTGCCGTAGAAGTCCTGAGCGCCAGTATTGCCGGCGAAAAATGGATCGCCGGCCATCGCCTCGTCGTTGAAAATGATTGTCGCTGCGCCAGGGGTGTGGGCATTCACGTCATCCAGTTCATTCACATCATAAAGATAGTGATGCTGCTGGAAGAGTTCATTCGCACGGTCGAGCGCGCTCAGACCCGTCCCGGAGTCCAACTCCGATGCCGTGAAGGAATACATCAGGCCAAGAGAGAGCGTGCCGTTGGCGTAGGTTGCGAGTTCGCGATCCAACCGGAAGTATGGATAGAGGGCGAGATCCTCGTCGGTGACGTTACGCTCATAGCGGTCGAGAATGTTGCTGTAATAATACTGGCTGGCGAGGAAGCGAACTTGCTGGTCGCGGTCTTCACGCGTGCCGGTGACATCCCCGCCGGTGAATTTGGAGGTCCCGGCAATGGTGCCAGGCTGCGTGCTGGAGTGCACGGTCCCGTCTTCATAAACCTTATCGGCGGAGGAGTCGGCGAGACCAACGCTGCCGCGGTCAACTTTGCGGGCCACATAGTTCAGCGCACTGGTGAACGACTGGCTTTCTTCCTGGAAGTCTGCATTGATCGAACGCGCACCGATGCCTCCGGAGAAACTCCATTTACGGTCGGGCGGCGCCGTCAGCGCCACCTTTCCTTTGCCGGAAGGATCGCTCAAACCACTGTCCGGAAAGGCACCGAGTCTCGTGGCTGCGCTCAAACTGAGTCCGAACCACCAGCCACTGTCCGCACGGTCGCGCCCGTCGCTGTCGTCGCCGAGATTGGCGACGTAGGCACCGTTCACATTGAGTGCGAGATGCTTGTTGAGCGTGATCGGGACATTGACGCCGATCTCCGCATGATTCCAACCGCTGTCCACTCCATTGTAGGAGAAGTCGTAGGCCAGTTTGGCATACGGGATAGCGCTCCACTTCATGCCGGTGTCCGGCGTCAGAAAGGTCCGGTAGGGGATTCCCTTTCCGGCGATGGTGAGTTCTGTGTAGCCGCCTTTGAAACCACTGAAGTCGTAGGCGTAAAGCAGGGAGGGCTCCACATACTTGAACCCGGAATACGACACCGCGGCCTGGAGTTCGAAGGCATCCTGCACGCCCCAGAACTGCTTGTTGAGGAAGTGGTAGTAGGTCGCGCCGATGGTCCCGGTGAAGTTGTTGCCGAGATAATGAGAGTAACTCGTCCAGATATCGAGTTCGGCGTAGCGGTCCTTGGACGGCACCCGGTATCCCTCGTAGGCGGAAGCGTTCGGATTTGGCGTGCCGGTGGAGTCATTGAGATTCGGTTCGATGCCAAGCGCGTCCTGATCCGGCAACTGAGTGTCCAGCGCGGACAGATACTGCGCGCCGAATTCCCATCCGCCCTTCGTAACCTTGATGCGGTTCGTGAACGCTCCCGAAGCACTATCCGGTGAGACTCGGTCAAGGATGTCGAGTCCGCGGAAATACAGGCGATTCGAGAATCCGGTGGTGAAGAAAATGGTCGGACGGTTGTCCACTGGAACTGCGGCGACCGGTTGCGGCGCGTCTGTCTCCGACACTGGCTCAGCGGCCGTATGAGGGGGGGATTTCTGATCTGGTTGTTCCTTTACCGGGTTACGCTTTTTCGTGCGTTGAGGCTGTGATTTTTCGACACGCTTCTTTGCTGTTCCTGGTTCCGGTTTCGTCTCTGCTTTGACCGCCGGCTCCGGCTCAGGTGCGGGCTCAGGTGCTGGAATCTCCGCCGCCGCCTTGTTCTGGGCAAATCTGGCGAGCGAACTGAAATCCTTGCCCGCCCCTCCGGCGCCAGCGGCGGCATTGCCACCTTCAGCCTCGGGCAATTGCCAGCCCATACCGGGTAAAGACAATATGGTGGCCCGGACGGTTCCGGGGAGTGCTGCGAGCGTTAAAAGAAGGCCCCATGCGCAGGGCTTCGGCAACGAGAGACGCGGGTTTTTCATAGGCATTACGAGGAAGCGGTTTGGTCTGATCGAACCGGCATAAGGTAATGCAGGGAGTGTCCCTGTCCGTCAAATGGTTTTGCCTCTTCCTCTGTGGGTTGCCGCAGGTTGGGCACGCGAGTCGCGGACGACGCTCATTCCGCCGCTTCGGCATTGAAATAGCTCTTCAAATCCGCGTCAACAAGCGGGGCAACCTTCGCGAATTCTGCGGCTACGGCCTGACTGCCGGTTTTGTCGTCAGCATCATCCATTTTCCGCTCCAGTTCGCGCAGGGCGAGCATGTATTTCTCCTTCACCGAATCCGAGTCGTATTTCAGCCCCTCGCGCAGCTTTCCGAGCTGGGAATTGAGCGCCAGTTGGAGCGTCGCGATGCGCTTGTTGCTGGAAACGGCATCCGGCTTCACCGCCTCGTGCGACTTCTCGAATCGCTCCGCCTCTCCGCGGACCACGAGCACATTGGCGGCATCACCGTTGCTCAGATACTCATCTTCCAGCTTTTGCAGAGCCTGCGCATACTGGCCGCTAAGGCGGCCGAAGGACTCCGTCAGTTTTTCCTCTACAAGCGAATTCCACTGATCCCGGTAGGTGACACGCAGTTCGTGGATTTTAGCAAAAGCAGCAGTCGGCTTCACAGTCTCCGGGGAAGGTTTCGGCTCCGGTTTCGGCTCCGGCTTTGGAACGGGCTGCGGTGGCGGCGTGGATGCTTGAAAATCCCCCTTCGTCGGGATGATCTCCGTTACTTTATCAGGAAGTTCCGGGGTCACCGCAGCCTCCGGTTTCGATTTTGATTTTTCCGGGGTCGTCTTGCCGCCGCCTGTGGCCATGATGACAACCATCGTGGCAATCACCAGCAGGGCCAAGCCTATCAGAATGTTCCGCTTCATCTCCTCTGTCAGGCCGCGGCGCGGTGCACCACCTTCCACTACGACAATCCTGCGGCGCTTGCCGGCGAGGGCCTGAACGGCAGCCGGGCGAGCCACTGTCGCGGGTCCGGTAATCAGCTTCTGCTGCGTGACAGGTGCGATTTTCTGCGAGCCGCCCGGACGCTTCTTCGCACCGATTGGCGTTCGCCGCGCCGCCCGGGCGATACGCTTCGTGGCCGCTTTTACCGGTTCCGGAACGGGTACGTTTCGTGCTTCGATGATGTCCCGGAGCACGGCGCGTATCTCCTGCACCGTTTGATAGCGACGCTCCGGGGTCAATTCCATGCAGCGCGCGATGATTTCATCCACTCGCGGATCCAGCCCCAAAGCTTCACCCGGCAGCTCAAATTCCCCCACCGGCGGTGCGCCGGTCAGCATTTCGCAAAGCACCACGCCAAGCGAATAAATATCCGCGCGATGATCAGCCACCGCATTCTTGTCGTAAAGCTCCGGCGCGGCGTATTCAGGCGTGCCCATCGGCGTCCACACTTCCGCGCTCCGGTCGCCATGAACCATCAACCTCGCGAGCCCGAAATCCGCCAGCTTCACCTGGCCTTCCTGATTGATCAGAATGTTACCCGGCTTGATGTCACCATGAATCACCCCGCGGCTGTGGGCGAACTGTACGGCGTCGCAGACCTGTGACAGAATCTCCAGAGCACGTGACGGCTTTAGCTGCCCCTGGCGCATGAGCGCGAAAACATTCGGCCCCTCCACGAGTTCCATGACCAGGATGCAAAACTCCTCCACCACACCGAAATCATAGACCGCGGGAATATTCGGATGCGTCAGCCGCGCCATCGCCTTCGCTTCCGTCCGGAAGCGGTCCAGACTTTCCTGATCCCGACCGGCATCGGGAGGCAGCACTTTGATCGCCACCGGCCGCTCCAGATCCCGCTGCACCCCGCCGTAAACCGCCCCCATGCCACCGTGCGCAATGAGTTGAGTAATGGCATACCTCGGCAGCAACTGCTCCAACGCCTCCGGCGTCGGCGGCACGAAGGGTGCCGGCTGGTCAGTGGGGTCTGCCTCGGGTATCGCGGACATGATCTTGAATGGGGAACTCTGAAGGGCGCGGATTGTCCGCAGGATAATAATTCTGTCACCCACGGATTGCCCGCTCACTCCCCGGTGCAAACGTAGATTGCGCCAAAGAATGCCAATCGGACGGCACGATGCCCCCATGCGATCAACCGGGGCCCGTCACGGGAGCAGTTGCACTTTATAATACCGCCGAAGAGTCGCAGTGGGATCAGTAACGGTCAAAGAGGTCCCTGTGGCAGTGATGTCGGCGGTCAGGGAAGCCCAGGCCACAAGATCCGCACTGCCATCCACCCGGTAACGGCGGCCCGGGGTGGTGGCGAAGGTGATTTCGACACCCGCAATGGTGGTTTGCACGGTGTTCAGCGTAAGCAGCACGTTTCGCGCACCGGGCGTCGGCGCGGTCAGCGGGAACATGCCAGCCCCGCCGTCGGCGTAGCGGCCCTCGGCGTCGTCGGCGGTCTGTGCGGCGAAGGTGACGCTGTCCATGAGGCGCGAGTCCGGCGCGTAGAGGCAGATCGTTTCGCCGGCGTTGCTGAGGCGGAAGGCAACGTGCGGGACGCCGGGTGTGTTTTGCGCCGGCTCGTTGTCGGCCCACACGAGGAGAAATCCACCGGCGGGAATAACCGTGCCCGCGGGCAGCACGGAGAGACGCGGCTGCGCGGGCACGTCACTGAGCGACCAGTTGCTGAGGTCCACGGGACTGGCCGTCGGATTGAAAAGCTCCAGCCAATCGTCGCTGTCGCCGTCCGCGGGATCCAGGAGACTGCCGTCGTTCTCGGCGAGCCATTCGTTGATCTTCACGCCGGGCCAGCCGGGAGCGTTGGGGTTCGACACGTTCAAAGTGGAGGTCGCGCTGGCAACGGGCAGACCGCTCTTGTCGAGGCCGCGTATGGTCAGAACATTCGCGCCCTGCGCCAGCGGCACGGTGATGCTCCATGCGGTGTTGCTGCTCCACACCGGCGCGTAGGCGAGGCCGTTCACCTCTATATAAGCGACACGGATGTTCGCGGTGCCGGTGATGGTCACAGCGCCATTCACATTCGGCGTGCCGGCCACGCTGCTCCACGCGGTCGCAGTCGGCAGTTGTGTCAGGGCGTAGGCTGCGCGGTTTCCAATGTAAGTGAGGATGCTGCTGTAGTTCTCGCCTGCGACCGCGCCGTAGTGATCCGTCCAGCGCTGCATGTAGGCGGTGTTGTAGGTCGTGTTCACCAGATCAAAGACATGGCAGAGATACTGCCGCTGATTGTGCGCGTTCACCGTGACGACCTTCGCCACATTGCCGCCGCCGTTGAGCGTGGCATTGGTCGCACGCGACCAGCAACTGTCCCAGTCCCACGGCATGTACATCATCTTGCCATCGTGAGCGCGCGTGAAGAAGCGGATGTTGTGAATGTTGCTGCCGGTGTAGATGACATCGTTCGGCCCCACGAGCGTCTGGAGTGCCAGCGTGCGCAAAAACTCGTCCACATCCAGCCGCAGCTTCGACTCCGCATCGAACGCCGTGCCGGTCAGGCCGAAGAGTTTCCCCACGGCGATGGCGGACGTGAAATCATCCGCGGCGCGGTGATTGGTGCCGAGCCAGTTCCAGCGATAGGCCTCCTCGCCGTCGCCCTGGTTTTGCAGGTCGGGATTGGAATAGCCGGAGCCGGGGAGCTTCGTGCCGTCCACCGTGCCGTCAGAGGTCGCGGTGGTCCAGCGCAGCACTTCGTACTCATACATCTGGCCGTCGCCGCCGCGCGGGAATGAGGAGTCGAGATACTCATCTTCAAAGCCCGTGAGCCGCAACTGGCACGACGAGTTGTAGCTGGAAGTGACATGCACGAAGCGAGCAAGGTCATCGTACATGCCGGGGATGCCGCCGGCTTTGGTGGCGATGTGTTTGGCAATGATCTCGCCCTGGGCGATGGCCGCGTGTTGCGAACGGTCCACGGCGATGCGGTCGTGAATGCCGCGAAACGGTTTGTCAGGCTGGAAGCGCACGGTAAAACCCACGCGCGGTACATTGCGCCCGACGTAGCTGCCTTTGAGCCGCACGCCGGCGTCGTAGTAAATGTCGCGCTCGTCGGCGATGATCGTCGCGCGGACGTAGGCGTTGCTCAGGCAGTTCACGTTGGCGTGCATGGTGCCCGCATCCGCCGCGGGCATCACGAGACGGAACTTGTGCGCCGGTCCCGCGGCGGCCGCGCCATCCTGCACGGCACACATCGCGCGCGATGCGGTGCCGCCGGGCGGGAACTGACTCACTGCGCCGCTGCCGTCGGCGGCTTCGATGTAAAACTGCACCAGCGCCGCCGCGGCCTGGCCAGGAATGGTGGCACTGTAACGAGCGCCGCTCGCGGTCATCGCCAGCGTCTGCCACGCGCCGGCATTCACTGAGTATTTCAAACTCACCGCGCCCAT
Source organism: Verrucomicrobiota bacterium (assembly GCA_031429155.1). Lineage (GTDB taxonomy): Bacteria > Verrucomicrobiota > Verrucomicrobiia > Verrucomicrobiales > V1-33 > V1-33. Next base: position 13,724 of record JANOZA010000701.1, read on the forward strand.
GCCGTCGGGGTCTGCGGCCTCTGCGGAAACGGTGAACGCCTGCGCCGCCGCGGGCACGACCGGCGAATGCGCCAGCGCCCTGACACTCGGCCCGAGGTTCGCCACCGCGCGCGAATTCACCGCGCCCGGCGTGCCGCCGTGCGACGAGACGGCGAGGTCGTGCGTACGCGCGATGCGATTGAAGTAGAGCCGCGCATTAAGCCGACCCCCGCCGGCCAGCCAGCGTGCGCGCAGCGAAATCTCGTACTCGCGGCCCGTGACGAGCACCGTGTTATTAAGGAACGTGGACTCGATCTGGTTGCCCTGGTATTCGCCCGGCCCGGTGGCGACGACGCGCAGCACATTGTTGCCGGCGTCGGAGATCACACTGGTCAGGCGATGCGTGCCGGTGGCGCGCCACTTGCTCATGCCGGCGTTGAAGTTGCCGTTCTGGATCAAGTCCGTGTTCAGCGTCAGGTCGGTGACGCGCACGTCATCAATGAGCACCTCGCCGGGACCGTCGAGCAGGCAGAGATCAATCTCGCGCCACTGCGTCGGCTCGCCGGCGATGCCCAGGTTCGCCGGCCCGCGCCAGGTGAATGTCTGCCAGCCGGCCTCGCCCGTTTCATCGCTCGCGGCCCACGACTGCGGGTGCGTGTGGTCCGCGTCCGGGTCGCGCAGCTCCAGACTGGAACCGCCGCCGTCGCAATACTCCGGCCAGTGACCGCCACTATAATAAGCTGCCTCGTCCGCCGGATTCCCTGCGGCGTCTTTGAGCACGATGCGGTCGTGATCGCGCGAGAGCGATCCGCTCCACGGCCCCAGCGCGCCGACGCCCGGCAGCGTCGCCGGATTCTCCGCCACCACCAAATACCCGCCCGCTGCGAGCATGGTGTTCGCCGGAAAAGTGAAGTCCACGGTGCCATCGAGACGCCAGCCGCCCAGGTTCACCTCCGCCGCGGACTTATTATAGAGTTCGATCCACTGACTGCCCACTGCCGCCACGCTCAGCGGCGGCGACGGCGGCGCGAACATGATTTCATTGATCACGATTTCACCGTGCAGCGCGAAGACATTCGCCACGCCTGGCGTGTCCGCCGACGGACGCAGCCACGGGCCGGTGCCGTCAGGATGACGCGCGCGGGCATTGAGCTTCACCACGACGGAGTCCAGCACCGTGACGCCGTCCGCCGCCAGGAGCACGAGCCGCGCGCCATCTGTCAGGCTCACCGGCAGCGACAGCCAACCGCCGGCGGCGAGCGACTGCGCCGGCAACGGATGCACGACCGTGCCGGTGGACGTCACTTCGCGCAGCGTGGCACCTGAGAGATCCACGGCGCTGCCGCCGGTGTTCATGATTTCCACTCCGGCCAGGGAGACCTCATTGAGCACCAGCGGCGGGCCGATGGGCACCGGCGCGGATTCCTGCGCAGTCAGTTTGGCGGCGAAAACGGCATCGGTGGTGTCCGCGCCCACGGTGAAGACCGACGGCGCGCCGAGCAGCGCGTTGGCCGCTCCCCAACGTCCAAGGGTCAGCGTGCCATCGTTGGCCGGACGGGCCAGCGCGGCGCCCGTGGCGAACGTATTCAGCGTCACGGAAAACTCCGGCTCGGCGGCGAAGGGCGGCGTGCCGCTGGCCGAATCGAGAAACCATTCCACGCCGACGCCGACGCGCGCGCCTATATAATAGTCCGTGTTGGCCGCGAGCGTGATGGGCGTCACTGCCTTGTAGCGCCAGCCGGCGAAATGCGGGTCCGTGCTGACCACACTGGCCGTAGCGAGGAGCGTGCCTGCGCCATTCCAAATGCCGACCTGCACGCCCGCCGCGCCATTGAGAAAGCCATCGTCATCCGCGTAGCCCGTGAGTCCGTCCGCGCCGTCGGGATCATTCGCATCCACGGCGGCATCGGCATCCTGCACGCCGAGGTGGGTGAGTTGCTGCGCCGTCGCGCCGACGCGAATGCGCGAGCCGACAGTGTACGGCCCGTCGAGGCGGGCGTCCGCCGGAGACGCTGCGGGCGTGTAGAAGAGCATCGCCGAGCCCTGCGTCAGGCCCGCGGCCTGATGCACTTCGACGGCGAGCACATTCGTGCCGTTGTGGAGAGCGAAGGCAGGCACGCTGAACTCCTGGAGCACCGGCGCGCTGCGTTTGGAAGTGGTCGCCTTCGTGGCCGCGGTGAGCGCGCCCGCTGGCAGATTGGTGCGCACCAGTTCCGTGCCGTTCAGGTAGGCCGCGGCCCCGTCGTCCACACAGAGTTGCAGCGTCAGCGCCGTGTTCGTCAGCGCGCCGCTCCACGTAAAGGCGCGGCGGAAGTAATACGTCACCGGCCCGGCGGGCAGTGCGGTGGCGGCCGTCACGCCGGAAGGCAATGTGGCGCTGCCAAGCTGGAATCCCGCGCCGCCGGTGCTCCATGCCGTGTCCACGAAGGCCTCGTCTTTCCATGTGCTGCCAGGATCGGCACCCGTCGCGAGGTATTTCCATGAAGCATCCAGAGCCACCGCGACCGTCGTCACCGGCGGCAGAAAGTCGCCGAAGTTTTCCGTGCCCGGCGTGCCGGCGGATTGGCGCGAAGCCCGCCACGAGCCCGCCGCACCGCTGTCGGTATTCAGCGCCGCCCTGGCCAACGATGCTCCGCCGCCATCCGGCGCTGCGGGCCAGTCGCCATCGGTGCCGTAGCTCAGCGAATCCATGACCCGTCCGTTGTTATTTCGCAGTTCGAGGTTCTCGCCGCCATTGTCCAGCTTCCCCGTCCACGGCCCCAACGATCCCGCGAAATTCCCCGGCGTCGCCGCCACCACCAGGTAACTGCCCGCCGTGAGCACCGTGCCCGCCGGAAACACATAACTCACCCCGCCGCCCAGCGACCAGCCGCTCATGTCCACGTCCACCGCCATCTGATTAACCAGTTCCACCCATTCCGCCGCCGTCTCCGCCGCTTCACTCGCCGCTGGCGGGTGAAACATCACTTCATTGAAGACAATGACGCTGTCCGCTCTGACCGCCGCCGCAGTCATTAATGGCATCAGCAGAAGAAAGGGAAGGCGCAGAGAGTTCATGGTAAGTCAGAGAGTGAAGGGTAAAAAAATGCCCGCCGGACGAATGGTCGTCGCGGCGGGCATGGCAAGTCTTTCCTCCGCAGTCTCAGCAGGCCCGGCGGCGGCGCAGGAACATCCCCAGCGCACCCGCGATTCCTGTCAGCGTCACCGACGGCTCGGGAATCACCGTGAACTGCGCGTTGGCCGGAGACCAGCGACCGAGGGAGCCGCCACCATTAAGCACCGGTGCCGCCAGCGCGCCGCCGGACTGGTAACGGTTTTCCCCCCAGATGATACCCGCGGCGGCAACGAACGGGCTCGTCGAGGGATTGCCATCGAGAAACCACTCAATGCCGCTGCCCACCGTCGCTCCGAGGAGGTAAGTCCCGGGGGCCAGGGTCACCGGCGTGCCGAGCGTCACATAGCGATAGGAATCAATGAGCGTATCCGTGCTGGTGACGCTGGCCGTGGCGAGGAGCGTCCCACCTGTGGAGTCCCACAGTCCGACGGCTGCGCTGACGGCCACAAAGCCGTCGGTGTTGGGGGATCCGCCGGAACCGGCATCCTGGACTCCGAGTTGCGTGACGGAGATGCCGCCCGCCTGCGTCACGGTGAAAGCAATGCCCACGGTCCAAGGGCCATCACCCCGGCTTGTGGCGGGGGCGGAATTGTAAGAAACCACCGCCGCCGCCGGACAAGCGGAGGGCAGTGCCGCCAACAACAGCGCCGCGGAAAGCAGGAGGGGACGAAAAGTAGCAGTGGAGTTCATGGAGAGTGGTTCGGTGGTGA
>JANOZA010000702.1:0-3193 GCA_031429155.1 Verrucomicrobiota bacterium
AAGCAGAGCATTCTGAAAATGCTCACCCGCACGAACCCCAAACAAATCGTCGTCGCCAGCACCGCACCTCAGATCCGCTACCCCGACTGCTACGGCATAGACATGTCAGAGATCGGCAAGTTCATCGCCTTCCAGGCCGCCATGGACCTGCTCAAGTCCACGGGCCGGCAGAGTGTTATAGATGAAGCCTATCGCGCCGCCAAAGCCGAGCTTCTCAAGCCCGCCGCAGAGCAGAACAATGCCGTAAAGGCCATCTACGAACCCTTCACCGACACGCAAATCAGCAGTCGCATCAGTGAATTCGTCTATCCCGAATGCGACTGGAAAGGCGACCTCATCGTCCTCTTTCAGACCGTCGAAAACCTCCACGCCTCCATCTCCGAAGAATGCGGCGACTGGTATTTCACCGGCAACTACCCCACTCCCGGCGGCACCTCCGTGTGCAATCAGTCCTTCGTCCATTACATCGAAAACAAAACCGGCCGCGCCTACGACGTGTGAGCCGCCGCATCAGTGGGTAAACCGCAGGCCGCTGCCTCGACCTGCTGTGCGATCTTCTGCTCGAACTCCGCCCCGGCACCCGCTGGGCCATTGAGTGCAAACGAAGCCTAACGCCTACCCCGGCCCGCGGCTTCCACGAAGGCTGCAAAGACCTCCAGCCGCAGCAAAAACTCCTCATCTACCCGGGCCGCGATTTCTTTCCCCTCGGCCAGGGCGTCGAGTGCGTGCCGCTGCCGGAAGCAGTGGTGCGTCTGAGAATGGCCCGGACGTAACGCGTGGAGCCGGGATCTCACTTTCGCCTAGCCTGCCAGTCATCAGGGAAAGCAATAATTCGCTGGCTTCATCGGTGCTGAGGCGCGATATATTTCCGTGATCTGATCTTTGACGCACTCCGTTTCCCGCCTCCCGGCGAGTTCCGGGAGCCTGCTCCTCGCCGCCACGAACGCTGCGTTATACAGGCCGGCTGTTGTCACCATCTCCATCGGCAACACCTCGACATAGATGACCCGGCGGATCGGATGATGCGTGAGGACCCCCGAACTGTGCGCGAGTTTCAGATCATGAATCAGCACATCCCCGGCCTTCATCGGAACCGCGATGTATTCCTTCGTTTGCAGTTCACAGATGTGCTCGCCGGAGACGTGACTCCCCGGAATGATCCGCAGGCATCCCTCATTCTCATCCGCATCATCAAGGTAGATGCCGATCATATAGGCTTTCAGCGCGGAATTCGTCACGATATCCTGGTGCCAGCCGACTCCATTCTGGCTATGCCGGTTCTTGATGACGACAAATTCCTGGCTGATAAAGAAGTCCGTGCCGATCGCACTCTCGATCAAACAGGCGATCACCGGATGGGTCAGCAGCGACAGAAATTCGTTCCCGCCTTTGTTGAACAGTTGATCAATCGCGAACGCCTTCGACTCGCCGCGGATATCCTCAAATCCGATGCCAGTCTCAACACCCGCCCCGGCGATGTAGGCATCCAGAGTGCTCCTGAAGCGGGAAATCTCCTCCGCGGAAAAAGCACTCTCCAGCCTCTGAAAACCGTCTGCGATCAAGGGACCGGTCTCGATGTTCATGGGTGCGACTGGTGACAGGTGAAACGAAACCCCGGCACGCTGCCCGTCTCGTAGCGGAACACCGCTTCGCTTCCTGGCTGCAGGACGTCGAGATCCTTGTTTAGAAACGGACAGGTGATGCCGGAGTCGTAGTCGCCGAGAATCTCCGGGCCAAAGACCGTGACCTTTGTTCTCAACATCAGCCGCAACTGCGGCTCCGCAGGCGGCGGCAGCGGGACGCGCACGGCGGGAAATCCGCAATTTTTCAACTGCGGCACGCTCGCGGCATCCAGTTCCAAAAGCGACGCCAACGGGATGCGCAGGCGCTCGCGCGCCGGTGTTGATCCCCCGGGGATATCTTCAGTCACCGACTGAAACTCGCTTCCCGGATCAAAGAGACACGCATCCACTGAAATACTTTCCGGGATGAAAATGCCGCCGGGGCGCAGTTGCGGCACCAGATTGAGCGTGACCGCCACCTGCGGTTCTATCATCAGCGCGCGTTGCATGGTCTCGGAGATCACGATGGTGAGCGGATGTTCCCCGGGGTGAAGGTAAGCCGTCGCATCCGCGCAGACGTACTCGCGCACATGTGCCCCGAACCCGAGCGCGCCGACAATCCGGTGCGCGCAATCAAGCGAACGCTGATGGATGTCGAGCAGAGTGAACTGCACTTTCTCCGCGTCAAACTGCGTCATCAACGGGATCGCAAGGGGCGCAAACGGACCGCAGCCTGCGTAAAGAATCTCGATGCACTCTGAAGGAAATCGCTCCCGCGCCACCTCCACCGCACGGCAGACACCGCGCATGAACTTCGCAGTGCGCGGGTATTGCAGGATGCACAATGCCGCGCTGATGGGATCCAGCGCCAGCCCTTCCGGAAGGAGAGTCCGCTGGTTGTCCGCTTCCTCGGACGAGTTTTCCTGGAGGCCGGCGATCCGCCAGCACAGTGCATGAAGCTCAATCGCCGCAGTGCGCAATCGCCCCGGGTGATCGAGGAATAGAAGATCCTCAGTGAGTTGCCGGAGGCGGTGCCTGTGCTCGTCCATAGCCCGACCGCATGGCTGCAAAACGAAATGCCGTAAAGTCGGAAAGCCATCCCGGAGGGAGCGTCGCCAGAAAAAGGCCCAGAAAAGCTGCAATCATTGCAGCAGTCCCAGTCCTTCGGCTACCGTTTTGGCGGCTGGACTTCTTTGACGGTGGCGCCGTGTTCGTCGCTCATGATGAGGACGCTGAAGCGGGTGGTGCCGTCGAGGTCGCTGGTGCTCAGGGACGCGTAGTCGAATTTGCCGCGGAGGTCGGTGTAGCCGTCTTTGTAGAAGACGGGGGTGCCGTTCACGTCGGCGAAGACTTTGACGTAGACTTTGCTCAGCGGCTTTTTGTCGCCGGCGTGGGTGACCTGGAGGCGGCCGAAGCCTTCGCTGACCTGGACATCCAGTTCGTTAGCATAGGCGGCTTCGGCTTTGGTCAGGCCGCCGCCGGTGATTTCGACGAGGACGTTGGCGCTCTGGTATTCTTTGGGCAGGGCGAAGACGTGGTTTTCGCCGGCGGGGAGCATGACGCGTTCGCTCTTGTTGGGGCGGATCATGCGGAAGCGGCTGGTGTCCTGGGTGACGAACGGATTCGCGCTG
>JANOZA010000703.1:0-3798 GCA_031429155.1 Verrucomicrobiota bacterium
TTTCCCGTCCGGCTGCACGGCGGTGCTGTAGATCCAGTCATTGACCGCAGGACTCCATGACGCATCCAGCGATCCGTTGGCATTCAGCCTCGCGAGATGGCCGCGGGCAATGCCGCTCACCGCGGTGAACTCGCCAGCGAGGATTACCTTTCCGTCGCTGAGCATGGCGATGCAGCGCACGGCCGGCGAGTCCACGTCCGTAGTAGCGGGATTGAACACCGGATCCAGCACTCCAGCCGCGCTGATCCGCGCCGCATTGAGCCGCGTGCTGCCACTCACGCCGGCAAACCAGCCGCCGAGCACAATCCTGCCATCCGTGTGCAGCAGCGGGGAATAAACGACGCTGCCATTCGAACCGTGACCAGTCACCACGACGTTAAACGCCGGATCCACATCCCCCGGTGCCGCAGGGGCGGCGGTGGCTAGTGTCAGGAGGAAGAGGGAGCCGGGGACGCGGGCATTCATGGTGGAGCGGTGGGAATACGGACAGCACCCTGACGCCGGGGGGGCGTCAGGGCAAGACCGACGCGCGGAGGAAGATGCGGTAGTATTCCGCGCGTACGGCGTAAGGCCAGGCGGCGAGCGCCCGGTGCCGGCATCCCTGGCGGGCAGACCACCCTCACGGCACCGTCACCCGCACCCGCAGGTAGAGCCGCTGCGTGGTCGCTGGAGCAAGGAAAGTGTAGGCCGGCGGCGGGCCCACATTCTCCGCCGGCGTCCAGCTTCCGGGGGCCAGGCTCGTGCTGTATTCCCCCACATACGTGATCCCGCTCACGCCCGCCGGGCGGGTGAAGGCCAGCGTGTAGTCATCATCGGAGAGCTGCCACTGCGGCAGCGCCGCCGCATCCGGCGTGTTGGGATTCAGGCCAAAGGCGAACTCCACCAGGTTCTCCAGACCGTCCTTGTCAGGGTCGGCATTGTTCGCCGCGTTGCCGGTGTTCTGGACGGTGCCAAAGTGTGCGTACCGCCAAAGTTCCAGCCCGGAGAAGGAGAACGGAACCGTCCTTTCGATGAGACTCGCCGTTCCGTTGCCATAGCCGCTGCGCACGTTTGCTCTGGCGCGGATGAGTCCGGAAGCCGGGAGACCAGGACTGGTCGCGGCCCAGCCTCCGGGGATGCGCGCTGCTCCGTTGAGCGGGGACCAGGCGCCCCCGCCCGGGGAGAGTTCAAACTTGACCGCGATGGCTTCCGGCGTCGTGCCTCCCCGCATCCACTCCACACGGCCCGGCGAGGTGACGGTGAGGGCATCGGTGGCCGGATCATTAAGCAACCGGGCGTAGTAGTTTCGGGCAAGGCCGCCCATAACGGTAAAATTCCCGCCGGCCAGCACCCTGCCATCGGCCTGCAAAGTAACGCCTAACACGTTGTCGTTGGCATTGGGGTTAAACGATGTGTCCAGGGTGCCGTCGCCATGCACCCTGGCGATGCAGTTGCGCGTTTGTCCCGCCACGAGGGTAAAATCCCCTCCCATGATGATCTTGCCGTCCGCCTGCACGGCAAAACCGCGAACCAGGGTATTGGCTCCGGGATTGAAGGCAAGGTCCAGGGTGCCGTCCGCGTGGAGCCTGGCCACGCGGTTGCGGGGCTGAGAACCAACGAAGGAGAACGCCCCGCCGAGGAGAAGCTTCCCGTCCGCCTGGAGGGCCACGGCATAAACCGGGCCATCCAGCACCGGCGCAAACGAGGTATCCAGCCCGCCGGCGGCATTTAGTCTGGCCACGTATCGCTGCGTCACTCCACCCACGGAGGTGAAGTTTCCCGCGAGCAGCGTGGTGCCCCCGGCCGGCGACACAATGCTCCGCACGTTGCCATTCACATTGGGATTGAAGGTGGCATCGAGGGTGCCGTTGCTATGCAGGCGCGCGAGGCTGTTGCGGGGCGTGCCATCAATGGAGACAAAGATTCCTCCCACGAGGACCGCCCCGTCCGGCAGCAGTTCCAGGGTGTAAATGTCATGACTGAAATTCAGATTGAACGAAGGGTCCAGGCTCCCGGCGGCGGAAATCCTGGCCAATCGCCGCTGCGTTACTCCCGACATGGTGGAGAAGCTGCCCCCGGCCAGCACGCCCCCATCGGGATGAACCTGAATGCTATAAGCGGCCCGTGCGCTGGGGCCTCCGGACGGATTGTAACCAGTTTCCAAAGCACCAGCCGGCGTGAACTGAGCCAGGCATCCCCGGCTCACACCATTGACTGCCGTGTAGCCGCCGCCCAGCACCACGCGTCCGTCCGGCTGCACGGCTGGGCTGTGACTGTTGGCTGAAAGGGATGGGCCGTAGGTCGTGTCCACATCCCCCGGTGCCGCAGGGGCGGCGGTGGCTAGTGTCAGGAGGCAGAGGGAGCGGAGGATGCGGGCATTCATGGTGGCTGGGGGGGAGGACTGCGGCACCCTGACGCCGGGGAGGCGTCAGGGCAACACTGCGGATGCGGGCGGAGGGGCGCGTGGTCAGGCGGGCATGGTCAGCTCCGCCATCGGCGAGGCGGGGCCGGGGCCGCCGGCGTTCATGGGGACGATATAGACGCGGATGACGGTGGCGGGGGGGAGGTCTTTGAAGGTGAACTCCAGATCGCGGGGGTCTTCCACGTTCACGAAGTCAGGGTCGAGGCCGACGCGCTGGAGGAAGAGGCGGTAGTATTCGGCGCGCACGGCGTAGAGCCAGGCGGCGAGGGCGCGGCCGGTGCCGGCGTGGGTTAGGGTGAGGCTGGTGACACCGAGCGGCGGGTTCGGATGCGCGGGGATGTTGAGGCCAAAGAGTTCCCAGCGCGGGTCGGCGTCGCTCAGGAGGTCGCGGAGTTCGGAGATGGTTTCGCTCACTTCATTATAGAGGGCCTTCACATCGGCATCGCGGGCGATCTTGCAGAGTTCCTGTTCGGCTTCGCGGGTGGCGATGAGCGTGAAGGCGGCCTGCATTTCCGTGTGGAGTGTCAGGGCGCGGGCGGCGGTGACGGGAATGCTGCCGCCGCCAGGCTGAGGGAAGGTGATTTCAAAGCCGGCGTTGGCGGCGAGAAAGGCCCGGGCGGCGGAGAGCAGCGCGTGCCGGGCGGTGTGCCCGGCGGGCACATTCGTTTTGCCAGGGGGAAAGCCCGCGGTCTGCCAGTTGCTGCTGGCGTTCTCGCCATAGAGCGTGGCGAGGAGACGGCGGTAGGCGAGCAGCCAGAGGCGCACGTCCCCGTCGCTTTTGGCCGCCAGCGCAGTCTCGGCGCCGCCGGTGGCGGAGACGCAGGCGCGGTAAAGCAACTGGCTGCCTTTGTTCGCCGCGCTCCCGGCAGCGGCGGCAGGGTCGCCATCCAGTTTCTTAATGGCGGCATCCATGCCGGCGGCGAGGTGGTGGAGGAGTCCCACGGTGGCCTGGTGTGTGACCTGGCCGGCGTGGATCTGACGGGCGAGTGCGGTGAGGACCGCGCGATTTTCCGGAGTGGCGTTGCTGCTCATATGTTTGCTTTTTGGTTTGGGTGTGGAAGGGGGGGACGGGGGAGGAATTTGGTAGCCGGGGTCACCTGGTTCCAGGACGTAGCCGCCAGCGTCCGACCAATAGGCGTTTTTGTCGTCCCATTTTGTACCATCGTTCCAAAGTAGCGGTCTCATGGATTATGGTAATTGATAAAAGTTGCCGTTTTTTTCGAATCCGGGGCCTCCAAAGGTCCAAATGACCGCGTCGCGCGGGGCGCCGGAGCCTCCCGAACCGCGTGCGACGGCGTCGCGCGGGGCGCCGGAGCCTCCCGGACCGCGTGCGACGGCGGCGCGCGGGGGGCGGGAGCGTGCCGAAAAAGGAGCGGCGGCCGCGCGAGCGCGGGGGG
>JANOZA010000704.1:0-9002 GCA_031429155.1 Verrucomicrobiota bacterium
TCGCGCCGCGATCCCCGCATGAAGGCACTGCTCCTCGCATGGGCCTGGCTGCTGCTCCAGGGCGCGGCCATCGGATTCATGCGCGGCGAGAACGGCAACCACGGCATCCCGTCCAATCGCTACAACGACCTGCTCATGCCGTTCGTCTTCGTCGAGGCGGCGACACTTCTGTTCCTGCGGAATGCCGCACCGTCCTGCCGCCGCATCCTCATCGTGCGCAATGCCTGGGTGCTTCTACTCGTCGCCGGTGCGTCACTGCATCTGCTGTGGCGGACGTGGCCGTTCATGGCGCACGAAAACGGCGAGTACAACGAATGGGTCCGCCAGCGGAATGTGCGGGAGTTTTTCCGCGGTGATCGCTTGCGGCTAACCCTTGCACAGAAGGAGGTTAAGGATACATCGTGCATCTACATGATCGGCGACCGGCTGGAGCCGATGCTCAATGAAATCGCCGACGGGAAATGTAAAATCAAAACCGTTGGCAGCATGACAGGGATTCCCCTCGAACTCAGTGCCAGCGACACTTTCGCAGTGGGCGCGGTTCCCCCGGAATACTTCACGCTGCCGCCCTTGGATTACATTGGCAGCTTCTCAAAGTACAATCTGGAGTCATGGACCGGCAAGGCGCGGACTGTAAAATTTGCAGTGAAGGGCGACCACCTCACCTTCGATCTCATCGTGGACAAGAAGGCCCGTTTCACCAACTACAACCTGGACGGGCTCGAACTGCGCCTTGTTCGGAGCGACGGGGCTGCATTGGACGTCCTCGCAGAGCTGCGCCGCTGTCCGCCATTCTTGCTCCGTGACCGGGAATCCGTCTGCGTGGCTGTGGAGCCTGGTGATTATCACCTTGAGTGCCGCGACGATTCAAAGGATCTGTTCCTGGCGTTCTCATCGCCCATGGAGGGCGGCCCCTGCGCCGGTGTGCTGCACCTGTTCATTCAATCCTCCAAAGTCCTCATGGCCGCAGGTATCATCCTGCTGGCATGGCTGGGGCTCACCCGCCAATCCAAATCTCCGGGCCAACGGCCCAACCCATACCAGCCCGGGGCAGCGCCCCGGGTTGAACGCGAAACAACCTCCGAGCCCTGAAAGGGCGACACCAATGCCTGACCGCGAATCCCCCGCCGAACTCGCCGCGCAGTATGAGCGCCGCTTTGCCGCCACGCAGGAATACCGCCGGCGGCTCTGGAGCGTGCTCGCGCCGGAGTATTTCCAGCGGCGCATTCCGGCGGACCACACGCTGCTGGATCTCGGCTGCGGCTGGGGCGAGTTCATCAATCAGATCCGGGCGGGAGCGAAGTTCGGCATGGACCTCAACCCCGACAGCGCGCGTCACCTCACGCCCGGGGTCGTCTTCCTCCAGCACGACTGCTCCCTGCCCTGGCCTATCGGGCCCGACAGCCTCGACACCATCGTCACGAGCAACTTCTTCGAGCACTTCCCTGACAAGACGGCACTCAAAGCCACGCTCGCCCAGGCGTTCCGCGCGCTGCGGCCTGGAGGGCAGCTCATCTGCCTCGGCCCGAATATCAAAGCGGTGCCCGGCGCCTACTGGGACTTCGCCGACCACCATGTCATCCTCACCGAACTGTCGTTGAAGGAGATGCTCGAACTCTCCGGCTTTCGCGTGGACGAATGCCGCGCGCGCTTTCTTCCCTACACCGCCGTCGGCAAACGCCAGGTCCCGCTATGGATGGTGCGGCTCTATTTGAAGCTGCCGTTCGTCTGGCGCTGGTTCGGCGGACAGTTTCTCGTCGTCGCCCGCAAGCCGTGAGCCAGGCTCACGACCAGTCCACCCACGCGATCGCATAAGGCGGCAGTAGCACCGTGCCATCCGTCACCCGTTGAGGCGGCGAGGCGAGGAAGGCTCCGGAATCACTCATCGCGGCAAGGACGTTACCGGATTCCAGCATCACCGCCTGCGCAGAGGAGAAGGCCGGTGCGCCATCGCGCGCCAGCACCACCCGGCGCGGCTGCGGTGTGTAATTTGCCAGCAACGCGCGGCGGCGTCCATCTTTCTCCAGCAACAGCGCCTCTGCGCTGCGCGGCGCGCCGGACAGAGCTTCCACGACCGTGGCCCCGCGCCAGCCTGTCAGTGCAGCCAGCACAAAATAGACCGGGAACACGCCGCCCGGAACTGAATGAAATTCCCGCGGCGCATCAGAGCCCGAGTCGCGCTCCATGATACCGCGCAGGCCGGTCGTCTGGAAGAGCGTCAGGCTTTGCGCGCCACTTTCCGCGACCGCCTTGATGCAGCCAACGGTCCACGCCGCGCCGAGCAGCGACATCTGCCGCACATCGGCCTGCGCCGGAAGTTCCCCCGGAGCCGCGACCGGGCCTTTTTGCGCTCTCGTGCGAAAACTTACCGGCGATACCGCCAGCGGCGTCTGCGGCCACCGTTCAGCCATTGCCCTCAAAACTTCCCGCTGCCCTTCCAAATTCTCCACGAGAGTCGTGCGGTCGAATTGATGCGCGCACGGGCGCAGCGGCACGCTCACGAAATCCATCATTCCCTCCGGCGGGCGATTGTTGTTGAGTTGGAAGAAGTCGGCATCGGTCCCGCCGCCGACGGTGGCAGAGTCGGAGATCAGAATCTCCCGGGCTGCTTCAAGATCGGTCCCCCGTGAGGCAGGGAACCCGCGGCTGAGGACCAGCCAGCGGGCAACGATGCCCGGGAACTCCGCCGCGACATCCGCGGCGGCCTGTGCTGTCGCTTCCACTTCTTCAAAAACCGGCAGCACCACCTCGGCCTGCGCGCCCATCGCCGCCGCTTCGCGTAAGCCGCGCTCCAGTCCAGCTTGCCATCCGGGCAGTGAAGGATCGGCCTCCACCCGGTAGTGGGACAAGCCCAGCGCCTTCAGCCTAGCGGTCTCGGCTTCGGTCAATGCCCCGCCATGATAGGCCATCCCGACACCCAGCGCGGGCAGCGCGCCCACCACCTCACCACAGGCTACATGAACCGTCTCCGCGTCCACCGGCGGCACCGCAGCCGGCAGCCCGCCCGACTTTCCAGACAGCCGCAGCGTCACCACCTGCCGCACCCGCTGGCCCGCCGTCATCTTCGCCGGCATGGGAATGCGCTGAGGCGTGCTGTAGGCTTTGTAACTCGCGTCTGTCCAATTCCGCTGGTCCTCGATTTCAAATACGTCGCCCTCGAATTGCGCAATCAACTCCACGCCATCGCCCGCAGTATAACACAACTCCCGGAAATCGTGCAGCCCGCGCACCGGCTGCATCGGAACCACCAGTTCCGGAAACTTCACCTCTGCGCGGTCACCGCTGACGTATTCCACGCCGCAGGAATCTCCAGCGAGGGAAATCGGGAGCAGCAAGCAGAGACCGATGCGGTTCTTCTGCATCTCGCGGCGGGCTTCGCCGTCGAAAACATACCGCACCGCCCCGTCCGCCGTGCCTGTGATCTCCGCACGCCACACAAAATCCACCTCCGCCGACACATGCTCCGACGTGAAGGCCACCCGAAATCCCTGCGCCGACTGCTCCATTTCCACGTCCCGCATCACACCCGGCACCGTATTCCAAAAACGATCCCGCACCGCGCCATAAACCCGGCGGACGATCTCGTGCCCTCCAAGATAAATGCCGCGCAGTTGCCCCTCCTCCAAACCCGCAGCGATCGGCCCGGCCGTGAGCCACTGCGGACAGGAAGGCTGTTCGTCACAGCCGTGGAGGAGAATATTTTGCGAAAGGGTCTGATTCATAGAGCCGCCGCCGATACCCCTGCGCTGCTCCGGTGCAATGGTGAGACACGGTTTGGAGCATCCACACGCACCGGATTCCGGCTGGCCGGGCAAATGGCAGGAAGACTGCCTTTCTGTTTGCATTGCCGCGCCCTCACTTTCACCGTCGCGAACCCTGATTCCTTTACTCATGGAAAAATACGAATGGCTGGTCTTCACCTGCCGTGCCTGCCGCAGAGTCATCAAACTCGCGCCAGCCATGGCGGGAAAGCATGTCGTTTGCCCTCACTGCCGCACCAAGGTGACGGTGCCAAAGGACGCCGCGATTATTGAGGAAGCGCCGGCTCAAAGTCAAATCCCGGCGGCCCGGAACGACGACGGCATGATGTCCCAACTCCGCGGGACCGGACGCGAGGCATGGGAGGTCGGCGGCCGCGTGACCGGCGGCGATATTGAGTTTCGCGAACGCCTGCACACCACCAGTGCGCCGGAGATGCAGCCGGACCCGGACAAAGCCATGCGGCGCGTCAATATGCGCCGGAAGAAGCACGAGAGCCTCCACAAGGACTTTGACGACCCGGAGGAATCGCTGCGCCGCAAACGTCATCGCAAGACCAAGAACAAAGGGGCGGCCTTTAACCAGACCTTCGTGCGGATGCTGGTCTTCTTTGTCATCGTCCTTGCGATCACCGCTGGCTGGCTCGGCTGGAAGGAATGGCACAAGCCAAAGCCGCAACAGGTTCATAAACCCACTCACGTCCAAAATGCGCCCGAGGAACCGGCTCAGTCGCCCGGCGGCACTAAACTGGATATGCGCAGCTTCGCGGAATACGGCCCGGCCCTCGTCGCCACGGTCAGGAAATTTGTATCCGCTCCCACGATTGAAGATCTGCTGCCGCTGGTGCGCGATCGCCAGCGCGTGGAAGCGAAAGTCCGCGCCTACTACACTACCGAAAGACCGTGGAAGCCCCTGGAGATCAACAACAGGTTCGAGCCCTCCGACCAGTTCACCGTGGACGGCGACTTCATCGTTCTCCAGCTAGTGCTCGCAAACTTTGACGAGATGCCCATCAGCCTTGAGCGCAAAGGCGACACGTTCCTCGTTGATTGGGAAAGCTTCACCGGGTATGGCGAAATGTCGTGGGATGAATTTCAGGCGAAGCGTCCCGTGCTGCCCGTGGTCATGCGCGTCGTCGTGGAACGCAGCCGCAACACCGACTACTGGAACGAGGCATTCACCGATCACACGACGCACACTTGCTACCTGCTGCGCGACCTGAAAAACGAACATCACCTCTCAGGCTACGCCCTTCAGACCAGCCCCGTGGACAGCAAGCTGCGGCAGTATCTCACGCCGCTGCCGCCGCCTGCGAGCCTGCAACGGACTCTCGCCGTGCTCCGTTTGCGCTACCCGCCAAACAGCAAAGGAGCGCACCAGGTGGAAATCGTCGAATTCCTCGAAAACGGCTGGGTCTTCCGTCCGGAGAATTGAACAGTTTCCGTTTTCGCTGCTGACAGCGTGACATCTGCGAATTCACTTCCCCCAGTGGCACTGAGTCTGCTTTAGCAGTGCCCTTCACCCCTCTACCCCGACTCCTACATGCCCTCCCACTGGAACCGCTACTGCCAATACCTCGTCCGCTATGAAGACCTCGGCATCTCGCTCGATGTCAGCCGCATGGACTTCAAACCAGGATTCCTCGCGACGATGCAGCCGAAGGTGAAGCTGGCCTTTGCAGACATGAAGAAGGTGGAAGCCGGGAAGAAGGAAAACGCCGATGAGGGCCGCATGGTCGGCCACTACTGGCTGCGCAATGCCGCACTCGCGCCCGCCAAACTGCGCGCGGGCATCAAGGCGGACATCGCCGACGCCAAAAAGTTCGCCGCCGCCGTGCATCGCGGCACGGTGAAGCCCCAGCGGGCGAAGAAATTCACCCGCCTCCTCGTCATCGGCATCGGCGGTTCAGCCCTCGGTCCGCAACTCGTCGCCGATGCGCTCGTGGACAACTGGACCGCCCCGCTGCGCACACACTTTTTCGACAACACGGACCCCAACGGAATAAAGCGGGTGCTCTCCGAAATCGGCAGCGACCTCGCCACCACGCTGACGGTCGTCATTTCCAAAAGCGGCGGCACCGCCGAGACCCGCAACGGCATGTTGGAAACCAAAGCCGCCTATGACGCTCTGAAACTCGACTTCGCCAAACACGCTGTCGCCGTCACCGGCACCAAAGCCAACGGCATTGACAGCAAGCTGGAGAAATACGCCGCGGATAACAAGTGGATGAAGATATTCCCCATGACCGACTGGGTCGGCGGACGCACGTCCATCATGAGCACCGTCGGCCTGGTGCCCGCTGCGCTGCAGGGCGTGAACATTGATAAGTTCCTCGCCGGAGCCGCAGCAATGGATGCGAAGACCCGCTCTCTGCCCGCGGCGCAAAACATCTCCATGATGCTTGCCCTCATGTGGCACCACGCCGGCAACGGAAAGGGCGCTAAGGACATGGTCATCCTGCCCTACAAGGACCGGCTCGTGCTTCTCAGCAAATACCTCCAGCAGCTCGTCATGGAATCCATCGGCAAGGAACTGGACCGCGATGGCAAAAAAGTGAATCAGGGCATCGCCGTCTATGGCAATAAAGGCTCCACCGATCAGCATGCCTACGTGCAGCAGCTTCGCGACGGCGTGAACAACTTCTTCGCCACCTTCCTCGAAGTCCGTGAATCGCAGGGTGCCACCACGCCGCTCGAGGTCGAGCCCGGCGTCACCAGTGCCGACTTCCTCCAGGGCTTCCTCCGCGGCACGCGTCGCGCGCTTTCTGAAAATGGCAGGGAAAACATGACCATCAGTCTGCCAAGACTCGACGCCTTCACACTCGGGGCCGTCATCGCCGCCTTTGAACGCGCCGTGGGATTCTATGCGTCCATGGTCAACATCAACGCCTACCACCAGCCTGGCGTGGAAGCCGGCAAGAAAGCGGCAGGCGACTTTCTCAAACTCCTCGCCGGCACCAAAACCGGCCTCACCAAAAAGCCCCGCACTGCTCCGGAGATCGCCGCATCCCTCAATGCCGATGCTGAGGACATTCTCCACGCACTGACTCACCTCGCAGCCAATGGCGGGGCGAAGCGAACTACGGGAGCGACGCCAGCGGAGGACAGATTCCGTCTCGCTTAACTCTACTTTGGCACTTGAAGAAAGTGGTGCGGCTTTTCCCTCCGGGTAAGCCGCTCGCACGGTGATTGCGAGCCTGTGAGGCGGGTCAGCCAGAGGCAAAACCGAAGGTGGAAAAGCAGAGCAAATAGCAGCCCTGCCGGAGTTTCTCCGTTCTTGCCACGCCGCGTGCTGCGCTGTTTCATGCGGGCATGACTATTACCTTTCACGGCGCGGCAGGCACCACCACAGGCTCTCAGCATCTGATCGAAATTAACGGGCAGCGCGTTCTCCTCGACTGCGGACTCTACCAGGGACACCGCGAGGAAGCTTACGACCGAAACAAGAACTTCCCGTTCGAGCCGTCTTCAGTGGACTGCGTCGTCCTCAGCCACGCCCACATTGATCACGCGGGCAATCTCCCCAACCTCTCGCGCCAGGGATTCACCGGCAATATTTTTTCCACGCCCGCCACGCGCGACCTCTGCCAGATCATGCTCGCCGACTCCGCTCGCATCCAGATGAGCGATATCGAATACGTGAACCGGAAGCGCGCCAGGAAAAACCTGAAGCCCTTCCATCCTCTCTACGATGAACGCGACGCCGAAAAGTGCTTGCGGCAGTTTGTCACTGTGGATTACCACCGCTCCATGATCCTCGCAGAGGGCGTCACCGTGACGTTCATTGACGCCGGCCACATACTCGGTGCCGCGCAGGTCGTCATAGATCTCCACGACCAGACCACGGGAGAAAAGAAGCGCCTCCTCTTCTCGGGCGATGTCGGTCGCGGCAACAACGACATCCTTCGCGATCCTGAGATCGCGGAAAACGTGGACGCCGTCATCATGGAAAGCACCTATGGCGGCCGCGAACACGAAGAGGAAATCGGCGCCCGCGACAAAATCTGCAGCGTCCTCAACAACGCCCTGAAGCATAAAGGCCGCGTCATCATTCCCGCCTTCGCCGTCGAGCGCACGCAACAAATCCTCGTCGTACTCCACGAACTCTTCTCGCAGGACCGTATCCCAGACGTGTCCGTCTATGTGGACAGTCCGCTCGCCGTCAGCGCCACGGAGATCTTCCGCCTCCATCCGGAATGCTTCAACGAAGAGATTTACGAAGCCCTTTTCGAGAAGAGCAATCCGTTTGGTTTCGACGGCCTCCACCTTGTCCGAAAAGCCAAAGACAGCATGAAGCTGAATGATCTGGAAGGCCCGTTCATCATCATTGCTGCCAGTGGCATGTGTGAGGCCGGGCGCGTCGTGCACCACCTGCACAATCACATCGGCGACCCGGAGACCACGGTCCTTTTCGTCGGGTACTGCGCCGAGAACACTCTCGGCTGGAAGCTCCGCAACGGGGACAAGGAGGTCAACATCTTCGGCGAGCCTCACCGCGTGCGCGCCCGCATCGAAATACTCGACAGCTTCTCCGGCCATGCCGACCACAGCGAACTCCTCGACTGGTTCGAGCGCATCACCGGACCCAAAAAGCAGGTCTGGCTCGTCCATGGCGAACCCACCCGCAGCGCTGCCCTCTGCGAAGCCATGACGCAGAAACATGCGGGCCGGTCCATCGAAGTCGCCCGCCTTGGGCAGACCGTGCAGATCGCCTGAGGCTCGCGCGAGCATCCCGCTTCAAGCCTCAAACCGGGCACAATGAAACAAATCCTGTTCTCCCAAACCGGCGACCCTGCGACGGTCGCACAGCTTCACGACGCGCCGTACCCACCGCTGCCGCCGGGGCACGTCAGGCTGCTGATGCTCTTCGCGCCGGTGAATCCCGCTGACCTCAACTACATGGAGGGCACTTACGGCAAGAAGCCCGCTCTGCCCGCCGTCGCTGGCATCGAAGGCGTGGGGCGCATCGTGGAGACGGGCGAGGGCGTCGCCGGACTTGCTCCGGGAACTCTCGCTATTCCCCTTCGTGGCGCGGGCTGCTGGTCGGAGGAAATCGTCCGGCCTGCCGAGGAAGTCTTCGCGCTGCCCGACAACATTGATCCGCGCCAGGCTGCGATGCTGCGCGTGAATCCGGCGACTGCATGGGGCCTGCTGCACGCCGGCGGTACGCTTCCGCGCGGTGCGTGGGTTGTGCAAAATGCCGCCAGTTCCGGCGCGGGGCACAGTGTTATCCAACTCGCCCCG
>JANOZA010000705.1:0-5080 GCA_031429155.1 Verrucomicrobiota bacterium
GGCTGTCTGCCGGTGAATCCCCGGGCATCAGTGCCGTGGCCTGGGGCGAGTTTCTCTGCGGGCCGCTGTCCGCCGCGGCGGAGGCCTAGCACGGCAATTGCTGCCCGATGCTGAGGCTCTGGAACGTATGGATGCCGAAAAGGCCGCGGCGCTTTTCAATCTGACAGGCCGCCGGTCCAAGAGCTACGCCGACTGCTGCATCGGGGACATTGCCCTGCGGCTCCTCGCTTCGCTGGCTACGAGCAATCACTATGATTTCGCACCAATGATGGCGCATGTTATGGTGCTGGCTTGAAACGAATTGGGTGGCAGGAGCGACGCAGGATCTTCGGGAACGCAGTCATGGCGGGCGGAGGTCAACGCTTCTTCTGCTGCCCCTGGCTGAACCAGTCGCCGCCGAAGGGGTTGCCCATGCCGCCGCCGGGTTTGGGCGCGGTGCGGCCCATGAATTGCTGGCGTCCGCTGCCAGCAGCCAGAGTTTCATCTTGTCGGAAATCCCTGCGGGAAGTAGTCTCCGACCATGAACACTGCTGCACTGACGATTGATCTGGATGAGGCAACCGCCGGAACCCTGCGCCGACTGAGCGAGCGATGGGGTGTGCCGCCGCGGGAGGCGGTGATGCGCGCGGTGCAGGATGCGGCGGAGCCTCGTGTCGAGAAGGCATCCGCAGGAGATGCCTTGAAAGTTTTCCGCCCGTTGCAGCAGGCGGTGGGATTGACGCCGGAAGGGGCGGCGGTCTGGAAGGAAGCGGTGGCGGAGGCCCGGCGATAGCACGCCTCACGAATCTTTCCTGTGATTCATCTCGACACCAATTTTCTGATTGATGCGCTGGTGCCAGGCAGTGCGCAGGAAGCGCAAGTAGTGGGCTGTCTGTCTGCCGGTGAATCCCTGGGCATCAGCGCCGTGGCCTGGGGCGAGTTTCTCTGCGGGCCGCTGTCCGCTGCAGCGGAGGCCTACGCACGGCAGTTCCTGCCGAATGCGGAGGCTCTGGAACGTGGGGATGCCGAGCAGGCCGCGATGCTTTTCAATCTGACGGGCCGCCGCTCCAAAAGCTATGCCGACTGCTGCATCGGGGCCGTCGCTCTGCGACTCCAAATAGCACTGGCGACGAGCAATCACGATGATTTCGCACCCATGATGGTGCATGGTCTGGTGCTGGCATGAAACGACTGGGATAGCCGCAGCGAAGCAGGAACTTCGTGAACGTCACGGCGCATGCTCTCATTGATTCCGGCAAGATTCTGTAATCGCCGAGTGTCGCAATTGGAACTTAGGGAACGCAGTCATGGCAGGCGGAGGTCAACGCTTCTTCCCCTGCGCCTGGCTGAACCAGTCGCCGCCGAAGGGGTTGCCCATGCCGCCGCCGGGTTTGGGAGGGGTGCGGTCCAATAGTGAACATCAAAACAAGGGATCGAATCCAGCGGCGGAGAAGTGCCGGTCGTTCGTAAAAGCCTGGCGCAGTCCAAGCCGCTGCATGGCCGCGAATGACAGGTGATCCACCAGACCGGGGCCGCCTGGTGATCCGGCGGTGTATCGGTTCCATGCGAGGCTCCAGTCATCGTCGTCGGGGAAGATGAATCCGCCGCTGGCTTGGAGGGAGCGCACGAGAGCGGCTATTTTCTCCCGCTCGATCCAGCGGGCCGTGGCATTGGCGCACTCGGCGATGATGTAGCTGGTGGTGAACAGAGGCTCCCGGTGCCGACTCATTTTCTCAAACGCTGCAGCAGCCGGGGCGTGCCACTGGTCATCCTCATCCCAGAGTCCGAGCAGGCCCACCGTATCCAGAAAAACCCCGTTCACGGCTGGTGTTCGTTGTGCCGGGCTGCGAGATCACCAGTGCCTGAGTGGAAGCGAAATTGCAGAGCCTCATAGACCGCATCCAGCGCGGCTTCGGAAGGGAGCGGCGCAGTGTCGGGAATCGGAATCTCTACCCGGGTATGCTCCGGCAGTCGGACGGTCCCGAGGGGCCGGAAGACGCCGTTTTCAAAGATGGCAGTCATGGTGCTCATGTCGGGAGTGAAGCACATGGCGTCTGACAGAGCGAATGGAAAAACCCAGTCCGTGATTACCGCTTCTTCCCCTGAGCCTGGCTGAACCAGTCGCCGCCGAAGGGGTTGCCCATGCCGCCGCCGGGTTTGGGCGGGGTGCGGTCTGTGAATTGCTGGCGTCCGCCGCCTTGTTGTTGTGGGGGGCCGCCGGGTTTGCGCTCTTTCTTTTCGAAGTCGGGCTTGGCTTTCATGCTGAGGGCGATGCGCTGCCTGGGGAGGTCCACCTCGGTGACGGTGACCTGGACTTTCTGGCCGACTTTGACGGCTTCGTTGGCGTCTTTGATGAAGTGATCGGCCAACTGACTAACATGGACAAGTCCGTCCTGGTGGACGCCGATGTCCACGAAGGCTCCGAACGCGGTGACGTTGGTCACGATGCCGGGGAGTTTCATGCCGACGGTGAGGTCTTCGGGTTTCTCCACGCCTTCGACGAACGAGAAGGCTTCGAATTGTTTGCGCGGGTCGCGGCCTGGTTTCGACAGCTCGGCCATGATGTCCTGGAGCGTGGGAATGCCGACGCCTTCACTGACGTATTTCTTGAGATCAATGCTCTTACGTTTCGCTTCGTTGGTGATCAGGTCCGGCACGGTGCAGCCGGCGTCGGCGGCGATTTTTTCGACGAGAGCATAGCGCTCGGGATGCACGGCGCTGGCGTCGAGCGGGTGCTTGGCATCGCGGATGCGGAGGAAGCCGGCGGCCTGCTCGAAGGCTTTGTCGCCGAGGCGCGGGATTTTCTTCAACTGCGCGCGGCTGGTGAAGGCGCCGTTCTCGTTGCGGAAGGCGATGATGTTTTCGGCGATGCTGCTATTCAATCCGGCGACGTAGCTGAGGAGTTGTTTGCTGGCGGTGTTCACTTCCACGCCCACGCCGTTCACACAGCTTTGCACGCAGTCGTCGAGGGAGGCCTTGAGCGCATACTGGTCCACGTCGTGCTGATACTGGCCGACGCCGATGCTCTTGGGATCAATCTTCACCAGCTCGGCGAGCGGGTCCATGAGGCGGCGGCCAATGCTGACGGCGCCGCGCACGGTGAGGTCTTCGTTGGGGAATTCCTCGCGCGCGACATCGCTCGCGGAATAGATGCTCGCGCCGCTTTCGTTGACCATGACGACGGTGATGGCGGGCGGCAGCTTGAGCTTGCGGATGAAGGCCTCGGTCTCGCGCCCGGCGGTGCCGTTGCCGATGGCGATCGCTTCGATCTTGTGATTCTGGATCAATGTCAGGACGGTGCGCGCGGCTTCCACCATCTGTGTCTGACTGCCGGCGGTGGGATAGATGATGTCGTTGTGGAGGAGCTTGCCCTGGGCATCGAGCACGACGGTTTTGCAGCCGCTGCGGAAGCCAGGGTCTATGGCGAGCGTGCGCTTTTGGCCGAGCGGCGCGGCGAGAAGAAGTTCGCGGATGTTGTCAGCGAAAACTTTGATGGCCTCGGCGTCGGCTTTCTTTTTGGAAGAGAGGCGCACTTCCGTTTCCATGCCGGGAAAGAGCAGGCGTTTGCAGCCATCCACGGCGGCGAGGTTCATCTGCTCGGCGGCGGGACCGCGTCCGCTGACGAAGAGTCGCTTCGCGGTGTCGAATCCTTTGTCCTCGGGAATGGTGACGCGGAGCATGAGGAAGCCTTCCTTTTCGCCGCGGCGCATGGCCAGCAGCCGGTGGCTGGGGACTTTGGTGAGCGGCTCCGTCCATTCAAAGTAGTCGCGGAATTTGGCGGCCTCCTGGTCCGTCTCTTTGCCCATCAGCACCTTGCTGGTCACGGTCGCGTCCTCTTCGTAAATCTTCCGCACGGCGGCGCGCACTGACGCATCGTCGCTCATGCGCTCGGCGATGATGTCGCGCGCGCCGGCCAGCGCTTCCTCGGTGGTCTTCACCTTCAGTTCGTCCTCCACGTCGGTCTTTATATAGAGTGCCGCCTGGCCCGGCACGTCCACACCGGGCGTGTTCTGTTCGGCGGTGATCCAATCTGCCAACGGCTCCAGGCCCTTCTCTTTCGCGATAGTCGCGCGCGTGCGGCGCTTCGGGCGGTAGGGCGCGAAAATGTCCTCGAGGCGCGACATCGTTTCCGCCTTGGCGATCTGCTCGCGAAGTTTGTCCGTCATCAGGTTTCGTTCTTCGAGGCTCTTCACGATGGCGCTGCGGCGGGTGTCGAGTTCCGCGAGTTGGATCATGCGGTCGCGGATGTTGGTGATAGCCACCTCGTCCAGTTCGCCGGTCGCCTCCTTCCGGTAGCGCGCGATGAACGGCACGGTGCCGCCCTCGGCGAAGAGTTCGGCGGTGGCGGCGACTTGCGCGGGACGGAGCTTGAGTTCGGCGGCGACTTTGGCTATGTAGGTCTGGTTGATCATTGCTGGCAGGGTTGAGGATTGGCGCGCGTGATAATGCCTTGCCCCACGCGCGCAAACGTATCTCCGCCGCAGACGGTAAATTTCCGGCGGTGTCAGCGCGGCGTTGCAGATGCGCGGCGGTGCGTATGCTCCGCGCACCAACCATCCCGCATTCCCATGGCACAGATTTACTACTCCGGCCCCAATCGTCAGCCTGTCATCGTCAACGACACTGAAATCCCAGCGCTCGTCAGCAACGGCTCCATCCAGCCCGGGACGCTGGTGTGGATGGACGGCATGGCCGACTGGAAACCGCTCAAGGACGTGCGGCCCGACCTGATCCCCGGGGCCGGCGCGCTGGCCGCCGCAGTGCCAGGAACGACGGCAGCGCCCGCGGTGGCGGGGCGTAAGTCGCACGAGATTGACTTCACGCTGATCGGTGAGGAAATGCAGATCGTGGAGATCGAACTCGATCCCGGGGAGACGGTGATCGCGGAAGCCGGCTCCATGAATTACATGGAGCAGAGCATCAAGTTCGAGACCAAGATGGGCGACGGCTCGAATCCGAAGAGCGGGTTTTGGGACAAGATGAAGCAGGTGGGAAAGCGCATGTTCACGGGCGAGTCGCTCTTCATGACGCACTTCACGAACCACGGCGCGGGGAAGCAGAAGGTGGCGTTCGCGGCGCCGTATCCCGGGAAGATCATCCC
>JANOZA010000706.1:0-4189 GCA_031429155.1 Verrucomicrobiota bacterium
ACCAGCATTTCGGCGTCGTTCTACATGGGCGACGAATCCAAGGGCCAACTCCAGCGGCTCTACGGCACCGCCTTTCCCACCAGCGAAGAACTGGAGCAGCATTTCGTCGCGCTGGAGGAGGCGAAGAAGCGCGATCACCGCCGGCTCGGCAAGGAACTCCAGCTTTTCCACATCGATGACGATGTCGGCCAGGGCCTCATCCTCTGGACGCCTAACGGAGCCATCCTCCGCCAGGAATTGCAGAACTTCATCAGCGAGGAATTGCGCAAGCAGGGCTACAGCCAGGTCTTCACGCCGCACATCGGCAAGCTCACGCTCTACAAGACCAGCGGCCACTTTCCCTATTATAAAGAGAGCCAGTTCGGAGCCATCATGGAGAACGAGCAGATGCAGGAATGCGCCGACGCCGGCTGCGGCTGTGCGGAGGTCATGCAGCGGCTGGAGTCCGTTTCCAAGAAACTCGCCGAAGGCATCAACGAACGCGCCGGCACCGAAGTCATCCCGCCGGATCGCATCCTGCCCGACGACCGCCTCCTCGACGGCTTCATGCTCAAGCCGATGAACTGCCCGCACCACATCAAGATCTACGACAGCCAGCCGCGCAGTTACCGCGACCTCCCCGTTAGGCTCGCGGAGTTCGGCACCGTTTATCGCTGGGAGAAAAGCGGCGAACTCAACGGCCTCACGCGCGTCCGCGGATTCACCCAGGACGACGCCCACCTCTTCTGCACCGAGGAACAGCTCGCCGCGGAAGTGCAGGGCTGCCTCAGCCTCGTAAAGACGGTCCTCACCACGCTCGGCATGGACAACTACCGCGTCCGCGTCGGCCTCCGCGATCCTGACAGCAGCAAGTTCACCGGCAACCCCGCGCAGTGGGACCAGGCCGAAGCCGCCTGCCGCGCCGCCGCCGCCACCCTCGGCGTGCCATTCACCGAAGAGCCTGGCGAAGCCGCCTTCTACGGCCCGAAAATTGACTTCGTCGTCAAAGACGTCATCGGCCGCGAATGGCAGCTCGGTACCGTCCAGGTGGACTACGTCCTGCCCGTCAGGTTTGACCTCCACTACATCGGTGCCGACAACACCAAGCACCGTCCCGTGATGATCCACCGCGCCCCGTTCGGCAGCATGGAACGCTTCACCGGCGTCCTCATCGAACACTTCGCCGGCCACTTCCCCGTCTGGCTCGCCCCCGAGCAAGTCCGCGTCCTTACCATCAGCGAAAAGAGCGAGCAGTTCGCCACCGATGCCCTCGCGCAACTCAAAGCCGCCGGCCTCCGCGCTTCATTGGATAACGATTCCGAAAAACTCGGCGCCAAGATCCGCAACGCCCAACTCCAGAAGATCCCCTACATGCTCGTCATCGGCGAAAAGGAAGCCGCCATCCAAAGCGTCTCCGTCCGCCACGCCAAAAAAGGCGACCTCGGCGTGAAGCCGTTGATGGAGTTCCTGGAAAGCATCACCAGGGAAGTAGCAACGCGCGCCTTGTGATTTTAACCGACTCGGCCACTCCAATCATGCAACCACTCACGGACGACGAACTGCTCGTGCTGCTCGACAGCCTCGAATCCGATCGCTCGGAGCGGAAGGAGTCGTGGGCCGGTGACGCGCCGGACAAAGGCAGTCAGGCCCTCTGCGCCTTTGCCAACGATTTGCCGAATCACAAGGCTCCTGGCGTCCTTTTCGTCGGTGCCAGGGATGACGGATCACCGGCGCATCTGCCCGTGACGGACCAGCTTCTGCTGACTCTGGCGAACATCAAATCCAGCGGCAACATCACGCCTCCGCCCTCCATGACTGTGGAGAAGCGCGTACTTAAAGGTGCGGAGATGGCCGTGGTAACTGTATGGCCTGCCGATGCGCCTCCAGTTCGTTTCAAAGGAAGAATCTGGATTCGCACTGGCCCGCGCCGCGACATTGCCACCGCTCAAGATGAACGCATCCTCGTGGAGAAGCGCCGCTTTGCGGACCGCCACTTCGATTCCCATCCCGTGAGAGGAAGCACGCTGACCGACCTCAGCCGCGGCCTCTTCGAGAGCGAGTATCTGCCCTCGGCGGTGGCCCCGGATATTCTCGCGGCGAACGAGCGCACGTATGAGCAGCGCCTCGCGGCGTCCGGCATGGTCGCTTCCGCGGAGGAGCCGGTGCCCACGGTGCTGGGGCTGCTTTGCCTGGGCATCAGCCCGCGCTCATGGCTGCCGGGGAGTTACGTGCAGTTTCTGCGAATACGCGGCACAGAATGGGGCGGCGATGTGATGGATGCTGAAGAGATTGACGGAACGGCCGGGCAGCTGCTCCGCCGGCTGGACGACAAGGTGAAGGCGCACCTGACTACTTCCGTGGATTACAAAACCGCCACCGTGGAGCGGCGTATCAGTCCTTACCCACTGGTGGCGCTACAGCAGATCGCCCGGAACGCGGTGATGCACCGGAACTATGAAGGCACCGCTGCTCCAGTGAGGTTTTACTGGTTTGATGATCGCATCGAAATACTCAGCCCTGGCGGGCCTTACGGCTCTGTCACGGAGCAGAATTTCGGACAGCCTGGCTACTCGGATTACCGCAATCCAGGGCTGGCGACGGCGATGAAGCACCTCGGGTTCGTGCAGCGGTTCGGTTTTGGCATCAGCGATGCCCGCAGAGCCCTGGCAGACAACGGGAATTCTGCTCTGGAGTTCCAAGTCAATCAGGCCCACGTCCTGGTCGTCATCCGCAAGGCTCCATGAGCATTCCCAATCTTACATTCTTCAACAACAAGGGTGGCGTCGGCAAAACCTCGCTGGTGTACCATCTGGCGTGGATGTTTGCAGAGATGGGAAAGTCCGTCGTAGCCCTGGACCTTGATCCACAGGCGAACCTGACCTCGGCCTTTTTGAGTGAGGATCTTCTCGAAGGGCTGTGGGACGGCCCCCCGTCGCCCACTGCTGCGCGGACGATCCACCAGTGCATCCGTCCGCTGAGCCGCGCTGGCGACATCCTTCCTCCGCAATGCACCCGCATTCGGGACGGACTGCATCTGGTGCCTGGAGACCTCGCGTTATCGGGATTCGAGGATCTGCTTTCCCAGGAATGGCCCAACAGTCTGAGCGGCGATGCCGATACCCAGTATCGCGCAGTGCGCGTGCTCACCGCCTTTTGGCAAGTGGCCCGCATGGCCGCTGAGGAGCATTCTGCGGACATTATCCTCACAGACGTAGGTCCGCATCTCGGCGCACTGAACCGTTCCGTCCTCATAGGCACAAACCATGTGGTCATCCCGCTGGCGGCGGATTTGTTTTCCATGCAGGGTCTGCGAAATCTGGGCCCTACGCTCCGAAAGTGGCGAGGTGAATGGAAAGATAGGGTGCAGCGGTGGAAGGGGGAGTTCGCCATTCCGCAGGGCACGATGGCTCCGCTGGGATACATCATTCAGCAGCACAGTGAAAAACTGTCCCGCCCGGTGAAGGCGTATGACAAATGGGTGCAGCGCATCCCCGCCGCCTACCGCGAGCATGTCCTTGAAGATCGCCTGCCCGTGGAGTCGCCCGATCCAAATTGCCTTGCCCGGCTGAAGCACTATCGCAGCCTCGTTCCCCTCGCCCAGGAGGCGAGGAAGCCAATTTTCCAACTGACCGCTGCGGACGGAGCACTTGGCAACCATGCCTACGCCGTCCAGGAGGCGCGCGGGCATTTTGTTGAGCTTGCCCAGGAAATTCTAAAGCGACTGCCAAAGTGACGGAGCACCGACGCCTGTCGAGGCGCTGTCAAATCCCCAGCCCTTCGTCATCTCTGATCTGATAACCCACGGCTTCGTAGCCCCTGATGCGTTTTTCGTACATCCTCGCCAGCATCGGAACGGCATCGTCCACGTAGTCGAGGACGCGGACTTCCTTTTTGCTGGCGTGCAGGCACTCGGGGTCGCCCGTGGCCAACCTGGGATCAAGACCCTGCTGCCGCAGCCATGCCACCCGCTCCTCATGCCAGTGCCGGGCTACTGATTCAGGAATCGAATCCGCGAGGCGGAAGGTGATGAAGTAAGTCGCCCCTTCGAGCCGCCAGTGCGGAAGATTTCGCCGGTATCCGGGCACGGCCCAAGGTTCGTCCCATTCCATCGGATGGAATACGGGGCGCTCCGGAAATCTTGTGGGAGCGGAGAGTTTCTTCACAGAAAGAGAAGCTGGCGGACGGAGCATCGTAGCTCGACTTTCCAAAG
>JANOZA010000707.1:0-6712 GCA_031429155.1 Verrucomicrobiota bacterium
CCTGGCCATCAATGAAGCTCGTCCGCGTGAGGAACGTCCCTCCTTCGGCGGCGGTGGCGGCGGCGGCGGTGGCCGTGGCGGTTACGGCGGCAAGAGCGGCGGCGGCGGCGGCGGCGGCGGCGGCGGTTACGGCGGAGATCGTCGTGGCGGTGGCGGCGGCGGCGGCGGCGGCAAAGGCGGTTTCAGCCGCGGCGGCAAAGGCGGCGGTGGTGGTGGTGGTGGCGGCGGCGATCGCTGGTAATCCCACACCCTGACCCAGAAATTCTGAACCGGAATGCCCGTCGCGAAAGCGGCGGGCATTCTTTATGTACCCGTATCTGGAAAAAGCTGACTGGTCCTATTTCGCCGGCGCCTTCCCTACCCGCCACTGACCGCGAGTGAACGCCGCGCCGTCCGGCGAATCGGCGGAGTCTTCGTAACATGTCAGCAGCGTTCCCTCGGCGACGTTTTCCACGACGGCGGTCTTTCCCGAAGGCCATCGCACGGTGATGGAAGTGGCGGCGGCACGGATACCAAGGCCGAGCATCATGGTGGCGCTGTGTTGAGCAGCGAATCCGTCACCGCAGCGGTGCTCCCTCGTCAGCGTGATATCGCCCAGGGCCGCGGTGAGAACCGCTCCGTAGCCGTCCCGGCTGGCCATGGCGGAAGGGGCGGCTGTCTTATTTCCCCCGACGAAGCGCACCGCGATGATGCCACCGCGCAGTCCGGCGGCAGTCATCGTGTTGTGGTAAAGATTGAAGAGCGGCTCGTTGGCATTCACGAGGGCCACGTCCTGCCAGCCATCGCGATCGTAATCGAGGAGCGCCCAGCCACGGCTGTCGGCGATGTTGTCCAGGCCGGAGAGCGCGGAGAGGTCGGTGAAGGATTTACCACCGTGGTTGGCGAAATAATGGTTCCGCTCCTTGCCGCTGAGCGAATGCACGACGGTTTTGTCGCCGCGCTTTTCCATGCCGACGAGACGAGTGTCTATCTCCGGCGTGAGAGCGGACTGCCCGCCGCGCTTTTTCCACGCATCGGACAGGCGGAAACTCTTGCGGGAAAGCCCGGCATCGGCGCGCACGACCGTGCGCCAGAGATTGCTTCACAAGTCCAACTCCGATGACAGTTCCGGCGGCGCGGTGAAATAGCCGCTGAGCACGTAGAGGTCAAGCCAGCCGTCGTTGTCGAAGTCCGCCCACTTCCCGCCCCACGACCAACCGGCTTTCATCACGGTCATGGCCGGCGGGTCCATCCCGGCCACCTGAGTGAATCGTCCGTCGGCCCCGTGATGGTAAAGCCAGTTCCCCTCCGCAGATTCCATGAAGTCCTTGCCCAATCCCGGAACTGCGGCGGTGATGCGGCGTCCGGCTTTGCTGTACATATTGGAAACATAGATGTCCTCGCGCCCGTCGTTGTCGTAGTCGCCCCACGAGGCCCCCATGGCGAAGCCGTAGGAAGTAGTGCCGGCTTCTTTGGTGACATCGGTGAATCCGGCGGCGCCGTCATTTCGGAGCAGGTTGTCCGGTCCCCAGTCGTTGGCGACGTAGAGGTCGGGATCGCCGTCACGGTCGTAATCGGCCCAAGTGGCCTGGAGCGAGTTGCGCCATAGGCCGACAGACTTGTTCTCCGGCGCGGGCTCGAAAACCCCGCCGCCGCGGTTCACCAGCAGCATGTTCGGCGGCCCCACCTGATCGAGAAGACTGGGAAATGCCCCGTCCGGTGCGAGGGCGCGCTCGGCCTTGAGCCGGCGGCGGTATTCCTTGGCCTGGTCCGGCGGCAGGAATTCGTCCATCCAATCAAAGTCATCCGTCGCGATGGCGGCAACCCCTCCTCCGGGTGCGGACTGGGGCGGGGCCGCAGGACGGTAGGTGCACAGATAGACATCAAGAAGACCATCGCGGTTGTAGTCGGCAGCGCTCATGGAAACGACGGCCATTGGCGACCAGGGCGGGGCTTTGTGCTGCACGAAGAGACCAGCCCTGTTTTCCAGGTAAGCCGTCTTCAGCAAGCTGCGTCCGAGCAGCGCGTCGAGATCGCCATCGTTGTCAAAGTCAGCGAAAATGGCGCAGGTCGTGTGACCCGGCAGGCTGAGCCCATACTTCACCGACTCCTCCGCGAAAGTTCCGTCTCCTTTGTTCATCAGCAGCATGTTGTTGCCGATGCGCACCATGATGTAGATGTCGTCGAATCCGTCGCCATTGATGTCGGCCACGGCCACGCCTGGCTTGTGATTGGCCGATATGGGGGAAAAGTAAGGGTGCGGCGGGTTTTTCATGCCTGCCTTGTAGAAATTCACCGCCTCGGTGTGGTGGGTCTCGTGTCGCAGTGCTGCGCGAGCCCCCTCGGAAGGCACGGCTTGGTCCAGGGCCTCGACAAAGAGCCGCTCAGGACTGGTGGCGAACTGGATGTCGCGAGTGTGCCAGGCGGTGATGTGCCACGCATCGCCGGCCTTCGCCCATTCCAGGTCCATGTGACCGGACAGGCTGGTCCACTCGCTGGACTTCATGCAGGCGAGGGCTTCGAAGCCGGCTTTGGCATTGAAACGCGATTCATCGCCCCCGGGATGCTCGCCGCGAATGAGATACAGTTTGGCGTGGGAGAACCAGGCGACATTCGCAGTAAGGCTGCTCCAGAGTTTAACTTCCGCTCCGGGCACCTTGGTTGTGGTGCCCATCACCGGCCAGGGGCGGAAAACGAGCGCTGCGGCGTTTTCAGGAGCCGCAGGGGCCGGTGCGGAGTCCGTCACCTTAACGCCGGCGGGGGCGAACAACTCCCGTCCACGGTCGCCAGGCATTTCAAGGTCCATCCAGTCCGCGGACAGCTTGGCCATTTCAGGGGAAAGGGAAAGGTAGGTTTCCTCCGCAGTGACGAGATCCGAAATGACCTGACTGTCGCGACCGGCCTCGCTTGCATTACGAATCCAAAGGAAAGTCCCTGAGGCGATGCCAGCCCCCACCCCAACCGCCGCCAGCCAAAACCAAAGACGCTTCCGGGGGGGGGGCTGAGCAGTGGGGGAGGAGCGTGACTTGCGGGACATGGAGGGGAGGATTGGCAGGAGTGGAAACAGGATTCAAAGCCTGTGCAACCGACGGCGGCTTACGATTAATGCCCCGACCGCGTTTATTGAGGGTGTTGGGTAAGCATAAAAAAGGGCGTGCCGCTGATGCGGCACGCCCATCGAAAATCGCTTCGAATTAGCGGCGGCGGCGCATGGTAAGGGCACCCACGGCCGCGAGGCCAGCCAGCATGAAACTGCCCGGCTCCGGGACCGGCGTCACATCCATCTGCACGTAGTCGATGCCGAGCCACTGGCCACCGCCGGCAGCGCCATAGTTGATCCCTTTGAGCCAAACGATGTTGTCAAAACCGGGGCCGGTTTGGGCACCAACACTCCCGAGAGTGAATGCAGGACTGGTGACTGTGTCGCCAACTTTGACCGCCTGATTTGGCCCGATTAGCACCTCGTTCATAACCTTCACACCGTTGACGTAAATTTCCACGCCGTAGCGGGGATCGGTGGCTCCAGTTCCGCTTCCAATGGAATCGATGTTCAGCGCGTCGTAAGTTATGGTGAACAGGTCACTGGCTCCGAAACTGGCGAGATTGAAGTGGTAGCGAAGGTCATTGTCCGTTCCGGCCCATGCGCGCTCGGCGCCCCCTTCGTTGGCAGCGACCACCCCTACCGGGCTGTAAGCGCCATTCCCGGCAATGACGGTGGTGTAGGTGCCGGCGAAGTAATAGTCGTCATCGGACTGTACATCGGCTTGAGGGCTGTTTGGGTTCCCCGGCAGCGCATTGGTGCCGGTTTCCTGCCAGAAGTTCGTATTCGGGCCGCCACCTACGCCCCCAAGTGGCCATGCATTGTCATTGACTCCTACCGTCCAGACTAGGGCTGCCTGGCTGGCGACTGTGGAAGCGGCGAGAGCGAGAATTAGAGAGAGATTCATTTTCATAATTATTCTTCAGAATTAGGGAATCGTGACGCCGTTGTCAATTATTTTTCCACTGACGCCACGATTTCTTCTGCGTGGGGAGCCCTTCGGAATGCCAGGAGGGTTCCGGCCACAACGATTTCCGGTGCGTCCGGAGGGGTAAGTCGGGAGAATCGTAGAGCCCATGGAGAGAATTACGCGAGTGTACGACGAAAGTGATTGCCGTGAGCGCCCCCAATCCATTAAAACCTCTGCCAGCATGAAAACCCGCACCCGCCTCCTACTTATTTCCGCGCTCACCCTGTTCGCGACAGCGCCTGCCCGCGCAGCGCTGCTTTGGACCTGCGGGCTTGATGACAACGCCTGGCCCACGACGGGTACCACCGGCGGAGCCAGCACAAATTTTCTCCAGGAAAACGGCGCCATCAACGCGCTGCCCGGCAACAAGGCCGCATCTGACAATGACTACTATTTCTCGGGAACTTACTCGCCCCCGCTTATTCCCTCGGTTGTCGCCGCCTATGGCACCTACACTCCCGTTGGCGCGCAGGCTTCGGATGAGCTTTCGACGGAGCGCGCCTTCGCCGCAGGGGATCTCGCCCTTCGTTACCATTTCAACGTACCCGCCAGTTACGGCCCCAATGACCGGGTCACGGTGACCTTCGATGCCCTGAACCTGGACACCAGCGGGGCCGATCCTCGTTTCGGAGTCGAGATATACATCAACGGCGTTCTCGTGCGACCCCAGGAGGTCATTCGCGCAGCGCAGTTTGAAGTGGACTACGCCTCGACTCCCAAAAAGCTCTCAGAGGTGGGCATCGTGACCGGTGCCGGGGCGGACAACATCGTTACACTAAAGGGGATCAGCTACAACGGTGCCGGCGGCGGCAACTGGATGGGCGTGGACTATGTGAAGATGGACATAGATAACTCTCCGCTGCTCGTGAACACCTTCACGACGAACGATGCCCTGCTGCGCCCCGGAGAGGCGGCCACGCTGACGTGGGCCCTGGCGGAACCAACGGCGACGGTTTCCATCAACCAGGGGATCGGGAACGTTACGGGAACCAGCAGCATCGTGGTGAGCCCCGTTGCGAATACGATCTACACACTCACGGCGACACTGGGGGCGCAGACACAGACCAGGACCGTCACAGTCAACGTCTCGACATGGAACGGCATCTTCGAGGCGGGGATTGATGATTCCTCCGATGCCGAGTTCAGCCACGAGGACGCAGCAGATGATAATTATTACTTCGCCGGGAACTACACTTCCGCCGGCGGGCCGAACCAGGTGGCCAATGAGGTGCTGAATGACGACGCCGACACGAACACCGTGCCTGGGCGCACCGGGAATCCGGCGCTTGGCTTTGAACGGGCGCTGACCGAACTCGACCCCGTTCAAAACATCTGGTTCGTGCCGTCTCCTTCGCTCCTGGCGCCGGAGGCCCGCATCCGCGTCACCGCCGATGTGCTGACGGCCAGCGGGATCAACGCGGTGGAATTCAGCATGAATGGAACCGTGCTGAAGACTCAATCCAGCATCTCCGGCCCCAGCCTCGTGCAGTTTGAAGTCACCGGGCTCACCTCGACCATGGTGACCGGGCCGAACAAGTTGACGATCCGTCGCGTGCCCGTCCTGGGGGTCACCACGGTAGGCGGCAATGTTACGTTCGACTACCTCATGCTGGAGCAGTTGCCCGGCACCCTGCCCACGATCACGGGCATCACCAGCGACAGCATTCTCGGCACCCGTACGGTGAACTGGACATCCGCCGCGGGGAGAACCTACCGGGTCCAGAAAAGCGCCGACAGCGGGACCACATGGCTCGGACTCGCTCAGGGGTTCCCTCTCGGCGGCTCGCCGGGCACCAGCCTCTTCTTTGAAGACCGGGTGACACCGTGGACGGACCCGACGCCGACCTACCGTGTCCTGCTGGAGTAGCCCCCGTCATTCCCAACCCCTACCTTTTCCCAAAATGAATACCCGCTTTCTCCTGCTCAGCACGCTGCTGCTGCATCCTTCGTCATTCCTTCCCGCTGCGCCCGTCATCTCCGAATTCCTCGCCGACAACGACGGCGGACTGAAGGACGAGGACGGTGAAGATCAGGATTGGATCGAAGTCTCTAATCCGGACCCCAATGCCGTGGACCTCGCCGGCTGGAGGCTCACGGACGATATCACCAAACCGTCGAAGTGGGTCTTCCCCTCATACATTCTCCAGCCGGGTGCCCGTGTGATCGTGTGGGCGTCGGAGAAGAATCGCAATGTGGGACAGTTTCATACTAACTTCCAACTGGATCAGGACGGCGAATATCTCGCGCTGATCTCACCCGCTGGAGTCGCGAGCACGGCATTTGCGCCGGTGTTTCCGTTCCAGACGAAGAACACCAGCTTCGGCACCGGATTCTCCGGTGCAGTGACCGTAACGGACGGCACTCCCGCCGTCATGACCGGCGGCACCCACTACAGCCGCGTGAAGCTTAACGGCATCGGCACGGCCACCCAGGACGGCAATTCGCTGAATGTCTTTGATGACGGCCTCTCCACGCCCGAGCACCAGCAGTATCTCTGGTTCGACTACAGCAGCCGCCTCAGCGCGCTCCCGGCGGGACAGAACGTCGTGGAAGCCACGCTCGAGTGGAGCGGCAAGAATCAAATTTTCGCCGGCGTCTCCGGGCTAAACACCGTCACCACGCCCGTGGGCGTATTCATCCAGCCGAACGATGGAAACCGGGGTATCACCGCGATCGCCACCGGTGCCGATGGCAATGATCTCACCGATTTCTTTGCCGGGACG
>JANOZA010000708.1:0-9588 GCA_031429155.1 Verrucomicrobiota bacterium
AAAAATCCCGGACGCAACGAGCTGGCTGCCGACGACGGTGTTCGCGGGCAAGTCCACTTTCGATGTTTCCGCCGGCGGCAGTGTGCTGCTCGGACAAGTGGCGAATCCGTTCCTGCTCCCGCAGGGCATCAACAATACCTACCACCAAAAGACTTACTTCTCCACCTACAGCCAGACCGCAGGGGTCAATGTCAGCGCGCTTACTGGAGATGTGACGCTGCAAAGCAATCCGACCGGTGAGAGCCCGGGCACCTTGTTCGCATGGTATCGAAACGTGCTGCGCTATAGTACGCTCGATCAGCCCTACGGACGCTCTCAGCCGTGGCTTCGACTTGCGGAAACGGACGTAACTCCGTTCGCTACCGCGACCGCATTGATGCCAGGCACCTTGCGCGCCACCGCCTTCTCGGGCGATCTCAATATCGTCGGTGGTCTTACACTTTCCCCGGCCGCCAGCGGCACCATTGATTTCGCCGCCGCGGGTTCCATCAACGGTCTCCAGCCCAACAGTCTCGAAGGTCTCACGGGCTCCTATCAGTGGGGCACCAGCACTATCAACCTCTCCGACACCAATCCGCTGCTGCTGCCGCGCATCACCGCGCCGCTCACGCTGCC
Organism: Verrucomicrobiota bacterium; assembly: GCA_031429155.1. Taxonomy (GTDB): domain Bacteria; phylum Verrucomicrobiota; class Verrucomicrobiia; order Verrucomicrobiales; family V1-33; genus V1-33. The sequence continues at coordinate 616 of JANOZA010000708.1, forward strand.
CGGTCAGTCGGTGGAGAACTCATGGCTGCGCACCCCGCTCAGCGCGCTTGATGCTCTTAATACCCGCTTTGTCGAAAGCGGTTCCACCGCCGGCATCTTTGCCATTCTGCAAACCAAGCAAACGCTGCACGCGGCGGGGATTCTCCATGCCAATGACACCCAGCCGCTGCGGATGTATGCCGGCACCGGCAATATCTCAGGTCTCACGCTGTTCAGCGGCAAAGCCGGCCGCGTTTTTGCCGGCGGCGACATCACGGATATCTCGCTCTACATGCAGAATGTGCGCGCCACAGATATCACTGTCGTTTCCTCCGGCCGCGATGTCGTCGCCTACAACCCCAACGCGCCGCTCCGCACGACGGCGCAGTCCCCTGGTAACGTGCTGCTCAATACGCCGGCTGGAAAGCCCACGGCCGGCGACCTGCAGATTAGCGGCCCTGGCACCATTGAAGTGCTGGCCGGACGGCATCTCGATCTTGGCGTGGGGCCGACGAATGCGGACCGAACGGCGCTGGGGCTTGTGAGCATAGGCAATGCGCGAAATCCCGCGCTGCCTTTTGCCGGTGCCGACATCGTCGCTGCCGCGGGACTCGGGGCTGCGGGTGGATTTGAAAATCCGAACCTGGATTTCGCAGCCTTCATTCAGAAGTATGTCACATCGCCCACGATGATAGGCACGGACGAGCATTATTATCTCGCTGAGACACTGGGCGGGAAGAGCTACGAGGATTTCAAGAAGCTCACGACAGCAGAGCAGCAGGCCCTGACGGAGAGTTCCGAAGCTGAATTCAACGCCCTGTCGGAAGATCAGCAGCGGCTGGAGGCAATCAATATTTTCTACCGCTTGCTGCGGGACACCGGCCGGGCTCGCGGCAAGACCGGCAACTATGAAGCCGGGGAGACTGCCATCAAAACACTCTTCAAAGGCGACTCATGGAAAGGCGACCTCGCGCTCACTTCACGCCAGATCAAAACACAAAGCGGCGGCAATATCAGCCTGCTCACACCCGGTGGTAAAGTTACGGTGGGCCTGGATGCCACAGGCAGTCAGGCGCTGGATCAGGGCATTTTCACCGAATCCGGCGGCACCATTAGCATCTTTGCTCACAACAGTGTCGCGGTCGGCACCTCCCGGATATTCACACTGCGCGGCGGCGATGAGATGATCTGGTCGAGCACGGGCGACATCGCGGCGGGTGCCTCGTCCAAGACGGTGCAGTCCGCCCCTCCGACTCGCGTGCTCATTGACCCGCAAAGCGCCGACGTGAAAACCGACCTCGCGGGACTTGCCACCGGCGGCGGCATCGGCGTCCTCGCCACCGTCTCTGGTGTGGCCGCGGGTAATGTGGACCTCATCGCGCCGAAGGGCACCATTGACGCCGGGGACGCCGGTATCCGCGTGACAGGGAATATCAACATCGCGGCAAACAACGTCGTGAACGCCGGTAACATCGCCGCTGGCGGCAGCAGCGTGGGTACGCCCGCCGCACCTTCGAGCGGCGGAGCCACGGCCTCCACGCCACCGCCAGCGACTCAGCCGAAGAGCGAGGGTGCCGGCACAATGGAGGATAAGAACAAACCAGTGCCTGCCTCCTCAACCGCGGCTGACCCGCTTTCCGTTATCACCGCTGAGGTTCTCGGTTACGGCGGCGGTACTGCTGAAGAGACAGACGAGGAGAAAAAGCGCCGCCAGCAACAAGCGGAAGAGGCGAAAAAAGCGAACGAAGGAACGCAGTAGGCGGGCGCGGGGTATTCAAATCAGCCTTGCCGCCGGCGGCGGACCCGCGCGCAGTCACTTCTGGCAGACATCCAGAAGCCGCTCGATAGTCATCGTGTGCTTCCGCATCGTGAGAAGCGTCTGCCGCAATGCGATGGGATCGCTGATCTCGCCATCCAGCATGTTTTCAAGATAGCCCTGCACGATCGCGAGCGGGTTTTTCAACTGAAGCATGGTTTCACCGCACTGTGGAGTTCGCTCGGGTGCCGCAGTTTCGCTGACGTTATTTTGCTCCGTGTCAGGATTGGAAACGCGGAGGGCGATGCGGACCAGCCTCTTGGTGGACGTGAGCCAAAGTGGAACAATCGAGATGTGAAACTGATTGTTCTCACGCCAGCGCTGGCCAGGCAGAGGGAGTGCGATGCTGGAAAAGAGCGGCTTCCCGGTGTGATAGCAGTCCGAGGCGAGCATGGACAACTGCCGGTCGGCCAGCACGGTTTCCATGCGGCGACCCAGAATCCTGCCCTTGGGTCTGAAGAGCTGTTTGCAGGCGCTGTTTACATAGATGATGCGGTCAGCGCCGTCCACGAGCAGGCAGGCATCGGATAGGCCCTCCATGACCTGCTCCATGAAATACTCGGCACTCTTTTGTGGCCGGCTTGCGTCAGGGGCAGCGGGTTCCTTGATCCCGTCAACCTGCTTCGGCTGCGGCGCAGCTTTAAAGTAAAATGGATGCTTTCGTTCTTCAATCAGCGGTCTTCTTCCCATTTGGGAACATAGAGAACTCCCGGGAGTTGCGCCAAAGTTGTAAGGTTACAATGTTGGCACGTCGCTTCTGATTCAAACTGACGGCAGAAGCGTCTGGCGGAGGTGCGCCCGGCGTCGGGTCTTGACTTGCCTGGTGTTCGGCGGGATCGGCAAAGCCATGAGCCTGTTATCTGTCGCCATGGAATGCGTGAAGCCGTTGATCACCTCGAGCGCGATCATGCTCGCTCCGTGGCCGGTGAGCAAACAAGTGCCTGTGGAGCAGATGCCTCACTACCGGGCCGCGCTGGCGCTGGTGGATGAAGGCGCGAAAAGGAACCACCTCACGCGCACGCCAGGCCGTTTCCAGGCCGGCTGGGCCAAAGTGGAACTGACGCCTCCCGTCGGCGCGCCGCTGGGTGGCTATGGCGCGCGCGATGGAGCGCCTTCCACGGGCGTTCACGATCCGCTCTTCGTCAAAGCCCTCGCCGTTAGCGATGGCGACGACACGGCGGTCATCGTCGGCGCGGACATGCTCGTGGTGCCGGAAAACATCGCCGATGCCGTGCGCCAACAAGTGACCGCCGCCACCGGCCTGCACGCCGGCGCCATTCTTTTCAATGCCACCCACACGCACTCGGGCGGCGGCGGAGCCATGCCGGGGCTGCTGCCGCGCCTGTTTGCCGGCCCCTACGATCCCGCGCTGCCGGCCCTCGCAGTCAGGGCCTTCACCGATGCTATTATAAAGGCCCACGCGGCGATGAAGCCCGCCCGCCTCGCTCATGGCAAAGCGGACGCCAGCCGCTTCATCAGGAACCGCGCGCGCGACGGCGATGCCGAGGGCAGCCTGCGGTGGCTCGTCGTGGAACGCGAAGGCGGCGAGCGCTGCATCGTCACGCGGTTCTCCGCCCACGCCACCATCGTGGGCAGCGACAACATGGAATTCAGCGGCGACTACCCGGGTTATGTGCAACGCATCCTGGCTGAGGAGACCGGCGCCGAGTGCCTGTTCCTGGCGGGTGCCGTGGGCAGCATGTCACCGGCGAATACCGGCGACGGCAGCGAATTCCAGCAATGCGAAAACCTTGCGCGCGGCCTCGTCGCGCTCATGCGACCGGGACTCGGCAACCTCACGTTCAAAGACGCCGTGGACGTCGCCGCGGTGGGCGTGCCGGTGCATTTCCCGTCCTATGACATTCGCCTCTCCAAAAACCTGCGCCTCTCCCCTATCACTGCGGCACTCGGCGGTCTGGACCGCGACGCGTGGGTCGGCGCAGTGCGCATGGGCGATGTGATCCTGGCCGGACTCCCCGGCGACTACAGCGGCGAACTCGCCATCCGCATGGCCGCATGGGCGGAGCAAACCCACGGCGCGGATCTCTGGATGAACAGCTTCTGCGGCGACTACATCGGCTACATCTCGCCCGACGCCGTTTACAACGACCCCTTCGATCACCCCGACCCGCAAGCCCGCGCCCGCTCCTCCTACGAAGGCCAGGTCATGTCCTGGACCGGCCCCCGCCAGGAAGCGTTCTTCAACGGCATCGTGAAGCACATGGTGCAGCGGCTGAAAGGGATGCCTTGACCCCACAAACCCCCAAGAGACTACTGTCCTCCTGTCCCGAGTTTCCATACGAGCCCACGGAAGCAAAGGGCTTGGAACAGGAGGAAGCGGAGGGCGCAGGGGGATGGGGGAAAGGTGACGAAGGCGGGAGTCGCCACTGGGAGTGGCGGCATTTTGCCGCCATTTGAAAACAACCGCGCAGCGCACTTCCCCCCCCCCGCGTTTGGAAAGTCGCCTGCGGCCGGGCAGAAAATGGCGGCAATATGCCGCCACACCCCGTCCTTCCCCCATCGTTTCAGGAGCCACTGCCAAAACTGGCAGCCCGTTTCCAATCGTTTGGGAAGGCACTGCCAAAACCGGCAGGCCGTTTCCAATCGTTTGGGGAGCCACTGCCAAAACTGGCAGGCCGTTTCCAACCGTTTGGGGAGCCACTGCCAAAACTGGCAGGCCGTTTCCAACCGTTTGGGGAGTCACTGCCAAAACTGGCAGGCCGTTTCCAATCGTTTGGGAAGCCACTGCCAAAACTGGCAGTGCCTTCCCAAATGATATTCTGGCGGTTTCCATAATTTCCATTCATGGAGTGCCGGGGTTTCTGAGGGTTTCGTGAGAAGTCCGCGTCTCCAGGCTGCGGTCAAGTTGATCGTAACGGAAGTGCGTCACCCGCTTCGGCTCGCCGCCGCCTGGCCCGTAATTTGTGCGCGAGGCGGCGCGACCGCGGGCGCGCGGTCTTTTCCGGGCAAACCAGTTGCGCCCCGGCGGGTGTGCCCGCATTATCGGCCCCGATTTTCCCTTATGGCTTCTCAAACCCTCCCCCGCAGACCCCGCCTTATAGGCCCGCGCAAGACGTTCGCGATCATTGCCAGCATGTACAACGAGACGTGCATGAACGGACTGCTGGAGTCCACAAAGAGCGAACTGTTGAGCATCATGCCCACGGCCAGCGTGCCGCTCTACCGTGTGCCTGGCGCCTGGGAAATCCCCGTCTGCGCTGAGTATGTGCTGCAATATACCCATGCGGATGTGATCATCGCGCTGGGAGTGGTGATCCGCGGGGAGACGGGCCATGCGGACCTGATTACTTCCTCGGTGGCGCAGGAACTGCAGATGATGTCCACGCGGCATCTGACGCCGATCATTAATATGGTGCTCCTGGTGAACAGTGAGCAGGAGGCACGGGAGCGCTGCTTTGGCGACCGTATGAACCGTGGCGTGGAGGCGGCGCGCGCGGCGCTGAACATGGCGGAGCTGTTCACGAAACTGCACACGGCTTATCCGCTGCCGAAGTCAAAGGCTGAGGATGAGTAAGCGGCGCGAGGGACGGGAGACCGCCGTGCAGCTTCTTTTCAGCCGTGAGTTCAGTCCCGGCGAGGGCGAGCACAACATGGAGGGTTTTTTCCAACTGCACAATGCGCCCGCCGGCGTCCGTGCCCATGCGGAGGAGCTGTATCGCGGCGTGATCGCGCGGCTCGGGGAGATTGATGGCCTCATTGTTGCGGTGTTGGAGAACTGGAGCCTCGAACGTCTGAGCGGGGTGGAGCGTAACATCCTGCGCGTGGCTGTTTACGAAATGCATCACTGTGCGTCCGTGCCGCCGGTGGTCGCGATCAGTGAGGCTATCGAAATCGCCAAGCGATTCGGCGGTGAGCAGAGCGGGCGATTTATCAACGGCGTGCTGGATAAGCTGAAGCAAGGCCTGACACGGCCGTGGCGCGAGGGGGCATCACGCCCCGGCGGCGGTCACCGCAACACCCGGGAAGATAGTTGATTCCGCCGCAGCCCAGGCTAGTGTTGTCAACCTTTCCTCCGTAACATGGACATTCCCCACGACAAAAATCCTGCCAGCCCGGCGACGGGCGCGGTGGCACGTGTCACGGGCTCTGCCACGCCTGCCCCGGCGCCGCACGATGGGGATGGCGCGGAGGATTTCGCTATTGGGGAGGAGGTTTTCAGCCAGACGGTAATCTCGCTGCCGCCGCGCAACCAGAGGGGCGAGCCGGCGAAGGGGGTTTTTAAGGACCTGAATCCCCCGCCTGCCGACGTCAGGGAAGTGGAGGTCCGCAAACCGAAGAAGCAATTGCTTGAAAAGCGCGGGGGCAGCGTTGACCCAAACTTCAAGCGGCTCATGATCCGTCCGGAGACCTCGTATGCCGCCCATGCCGCCATAGATCAGGTGCGGGCAGAGTCGCCGGTTTCGATGGAGCAGATCGAGCACGGGACCATGCAGTTTGGTAAGATTCACCCCCATGCCTCCCCGGATTACCGGCCCAACCGGCTCTTCCGGGTGCTCGATGGCATTTACACTCATTCGCCTTTGAAGTGGCTCGACTTCGTGGATCGCACCGGCGCGCGTTTCCTTGCCGGGCTGCTCCTTTTTCTCGTCATCGGCGGTGTCGTGGCATGGCGCTATTTCAACTCATTCTCCGAGCGCGAGGTTACCCAGACGGTGGCTAATGAGGTGACTCTCACCAGCGACCAGCGCATCGAACGCGGGCGCACCGCAGTGAAGGAATTCCTTGCCGCTCAGACCATCGAAGCCCGCCTCCCGTTCGTGCTCGATCCTGAGCGCGCGGCCGAAAAGATGAGATTGTTTTACGACACCATGCAGGGCCGGAATCCGGCCGCAGTTGAATGGGATGTCGGCGAGCCTGTCGGCGGGGAGCATGGAGCCTGGCTGCCGTTCACCTTCAAAGACACCGCCGGACGCAAGGTCACCGTCGTCATGGGAGAGGACGCCGGCGGGTGCCGCATAGACTGGGAGAATTTAGTGGCTTTTGGCGATGTCCCGTGGGCGGAATTCTGCCGGGCCCGGCCTACTACCCCGAAATCCCTGCGGGTCCGCCTGCGCCGGGTGGAAAGCTACGCCGGGCACTACACGAAGGATAACTGGCAGTCCTTCGAAATCGAGCACCGCGGGGGTGCGCCGGTCCTTCTGGGCTATGCCGGACGCACGGGGCGCACTGGCCAGGCGCTCGCCGACATGGTGAAGGGTGAGCAATGGCAGGCGGCCCTTGTTTACCTGCGTTTCGATGCCGGAGCCGACGGAAATCTTGTCATCATTGACGAAGTTGTCCGCAGCCGCTGGCAGGACGAACAGACGGCGTGGACGAATCCGTGAGGGAACGCCCCCGGTTCCTTCCTCCCGCAGCATCTGCCCTTGACCGTCAGGGATTAGCATTGAAGGAAAATCCGGTTCCTTCCGCGCGTATTCGAGTCGCGCCTGGATGGCACCCCGCGGACGGTGCGATTGCCCTTCACGGCCCTATTTTCACCCCCTTTCCCCAACCTCTTTCCCCGCAAACCCATTTTCATGTTCGGCAAAATCTTTGGCTGGTTTTCCAATGACATCGGCATTGACCTAGGCACCGCAAACACCCTCGTCTATGTAAAAGATCACGGCATCGTCCTCCGGGAACCCTCGGTAGTGGCGGTCAAGGCTGGCACCAGCGAGGTGCTGGCCGTCGGCGACGATGCGAAACGCATGCTCGGTCGCACGCCGGGCAATATTGTCGCCATCCGCCCGCTCAAGGACGGAGTGATCGCGGACTTTGAAGTCACCGAGGCCATGCTGCGGCACTTCATTCAGAAGGTTCACAACAGCCGGCGCATGGCGCGGCCCCGTGTCGTCATCGCGGTGCCCAGCGGCATCACGGAAGTCGAGAAGCGCGCGGTGAAGGAAAGCGCCACCATGGCCGGCGCGCGCGAAGTTTATCTCATCGAAGAGCCGATGGCCGCAGCGATCGGCGTGGGCCTTCCTGTGCAGGAAGCCGCGGGCAACATGATCGTGGATATCGGCGGCGGCACTACCGAGGTGGCGCTCATTTCCCTTTCCGGCATCGTTTACAGCCGCAGCGTCCGTGTGGCCGGCGATGAACTCGATGAGGCGGTGACGCAGTATATGAAGCGGGCCTACAATCTTATGATCGGCGAGCGTACCGCTGAGGATATCAAGATCCGCATTGGTTCCGCCTACCCGATGAGCAAGGAGACGACGATGGAGGTGAAGGGCCGCGACATGGTGGCGGGGCTGCCGAAGACCATCACCATCACCAGCCAGGAGGTGCGCGAAGCACTGCTGGAGCCGCTCAATACAATCATTGATTCCGTTCGGGTGACGCTGGAGCGCTGCCCGCCGGAACTCGCTGCGGACCTTGTGGACCGCGGACTCGTCCTCGCTGGCGGCGGAGCGCTGCTGCGCGGGTTGGATAAACTGCTTTCTGAAGAAACCGGACTCCCGGTGCATGTGGCGGAAGACCCGCTCAGCGCTGTGGCTGAGGGCACCGGCAAGGTGCTCAGTGAACTGGCCTTCCTCAAGAAAGTGACCACGAGGGGCGATTAATCCTGCCTCTTCCATGCCATGAGACGCTTCAATCTCATCGCCCTCGCGGCCTTCATCGGGGCGCTGGTGTGGGTCTTTACCTTCGACTCAGCCGCCACCCGCAACATTCAGAACCGCGTCAGTGGCATCTTTGCCCCCTTCAAGAAAACCGGGGCGCGGGTGCAGGATGCGGTGACGGGCGCCAATCAGGAAGCGCGCACGCCGGAGGAACTGCGCGAACTGAATGAAAAGCTGGCGACGGAGAATGCGGCACTGAAAATATATCGCGATCAAGTGCCGCGGCTGGAGGCGGAAGTGAAGCGGCTCGACGAGTTGCTCAAGTTCGACCGGCAGACGGAACTCGCGCTGATCCCCGCAAAGATCATCGTGCGCAAGACGAGCGCGTGGTATCGCGGCGCCACCATAGACAAAGGCTATCTCCAGGGTGTCCAGGACGGCAGCCCTATTATTTTGCCGACCGGCCCGCAGGGGCAGGCCAGCCTCGTGGGCCGGGTGGCCCGCGCGGCGGAAAATGAATCTGAAATCCTCTTCATCACCGACGAGCTGTGCAAGGTCGCCGGTCAGGTGGAGGGGACCAATGAACGCGGTATTCTGGAAGGCGTGAGAGTCTCG
>JANOZA010000709.1:0-3342 GCA_031429155.1 Verrucomicrobiota bacterium
CCGCGCTTCCTCCATGTGGGAAGGCGGCAGGGACATGATCTTGCCTATCATCTCAAGGATGTGGCGCGACGACATCATCTTGCCGTCGAGTGCGGCGAGTTCCGCAATCGTCCGGCTGGCATCCGCAGGCGAGACACCCGCAGGGATGCGCTCGGTTCCCGCCGCCTGCGATGTGGCGTTGGCCTTGCCGGCATTTTTTCCTGCCGACGGATTCGCCGCTGCCGCCGCCTTTTCAGTCGCGGCGCTCTTTTTCTCCACCGCCGCCTCCAGCAGTCCCGCCTCGTGAAACTGCGAACTGAGCGGCAGGAATGCCGCCGCTCCCGCCGCCGCGAGCGCTGTGATCATTTGGGCAGGTGTGTTCATGGGCAAAATCGGGTTGGTCCCCGACCGTAACCAATCCGGGAGAGACGGCACCTGGTTTTTTGGGGTCGCCCCGGATTCTCCGCCTTCGCGGGGCTTCCGTCGTTGCCATTCCCGCCGAAGCAGCGCTCAGTGGGGCATGAAAACTCCGCTCCCGATCCTCCTCCTCACGGTTTCCTCCGCCATCGCCGGCCCGGCCTTCACGGCCAAAACGGTGGATGACAAGATCAGTATCGGCTACGGCCTCGCCATCGGCGATGTGGACGGCGACAAGAAGCCCGACATCCTGCTCGCCGATGCGAAGGAGATCGTGTGGTATAAGAATCCCGGCTGGGAGAAGTCGGTCATCGCGAAGAATCTCACGCTGCGCGACAATGTCTGCATCGCCGCACGGGACCTGGACGGCGACGGCAAGGTGGAAATCGCCGTCGGCGCGCAGTGGAATCCTGGCGAGACCACCAACGAAGCCGAGAGTGGCGCGGTCTTTTATTTGATGCGGCCAGAGAAGGCGGGCGACCTCTGGAAGCCGGTGAAGCTGCCTCACGAGCCGACCACACATCGCATGCACTGGGCGCAAACCGGCGCGAGGCGGTATGCACTCGTCGTCCTGCCGCTGCACGGGCGTGGAAACGTAAATGGCGCAGGGGCAGGGGTTAAGATCATCGCCTACACTTTTCCTGACAAGCCGGGTGACGCCGCGGCGTGGAAACAAACGGTGCTCGACTCCGCCCTCCACGTGACCCACAACTTCGATCTCCGGTCTGATACTGATTGTGACGAATTGCTCATTGGCGGGAAAGAAACAATTTTCCGTGCCCTGCCCCAGGGCGAAGGCTGGATGATCATGCCGCTGGAGCGGACGGATATTACCATTCCGCCCTGGGGCGGCGCCGGCGAGGTTCGCTACGGTCCCGGACCCAATCAGGTCGCCTGCATCGAGCCCTTTCACGGCCCGCACCTGACACTTCTCACTCACGAGGAAAAAACGCGCACCTGGCACCGCCGCGTGCTCGACAGTACCTTCAACCAGGGGCATGCGCTGGCCATTGGCGATGTGCTCGGCCTTGGTAAGAACCAGATTGTCGCCGGCTGGCGCGAGCCAAATGCGGCGAAACAGTTCGGCATCAAGATTTACCGCGAGGAGGCCGGCGCCTGGAAGAGCGACTGGGTCGGCGAGCCGAACACCATGGCCTGCGAAGACCTCAAGCTCGCCGACCTCGACGGCGACGGACGCCCGGAAATCATCGCTGCGGGCCGCTCGACGAAAAACGTCGTGATTTACTCGCTGTCGAAGCCATAAGCGGCGCGCGGTGCGACCGCGAGTTGATGTGACGGAACACAGCCGTCCCGGCTGTGCTGGCCTGCGGTCGTCCAGACCGCACTGTGATTCTGCGGTCAAGATGACCGCAGGCCGGCACCGGCGAGACGCCCGTGTTCCACCGCAATCGGCTGCCTGGCACATCAATTCGCGGCCACACCCGCGGCGCGCGCTGACAGCCGCGCAATTTCCGTTTGCCCCGCCAGACCCGGACGGCATCAATGCGCCCCCTATGGCCGAATTTATTGAAATGCCCAAGCTCAGTGACACGATGACCGAAGGGACACTTGCGCGCTGGTTGAAAAAAGAAGGAGACGTGATCAAGCCGGGCGATTTGATCGCTGAGGTGGAGACCGACAAGGCGACCATGGAGATGGCCTCGCACGAGGGCGGGATTCTTGGGAAAATCTATGTGCAAGACGGCGGCAAGGCCGTCATTGGAGCGGCCATCGCGGTGCTCGTTGGCCCCGGGGAGACACCGCCCGACGCCCCGGCTTTGAAAGTGGCAGCGACCGCCTCCGGCCCGTCTGCACCCAAGGGCCCGTCGGCGACGCGCGCTTCCGGTGGCCGCAGCGCCTCGGTCAGCGGCGGCGGACGCATCAAGGCTTCGCCGCTGGCGAAGAAAGTCGCCGCCGATCGCGATATTGATCTGCGCGGCGTCAACGGCACCGGCCCTGGCGGACGCATTGTCCGGGCGGATGTCATCGCCGCCGGTCAGGCACCGGCTGCGGGCAAGGCCGTGCAGACCATTCGCCCCGTCGCCGGTCCGGACGACAAGCGCATCCCGCTCACCGGCATGAGGACGATCATCGCCGAGCGCCTCCTCGCCAGCAAAACGCAGATCCCGCATTTCTATCTGAACATCGAAGTGGACGCCGCGCCGATCCTCGCGCTGCGCAAGGAAGTGAACGCCTCCGCCGAGAAGACGGGCGGCAACAAATTCACCGTCACCGATTTCATCCTCAAAGCCGTCGCCACCGCCGCTGCGGAAGTGCCGGCGGTGAATGCCTCCTTCGACGGCGACAGCATCGTGCAGTTCGCAGCCGTGAATCTCGCCCTCGCCATCGCCGTGGAGGACGGCCTCGTCACGCCGGTCATCCGCAGCGCGCACAGCAAATCGCTCCTCGAAATCAGCAACGCCGTGAAGGACCTCGCGACCCGCGCCCGCAGCAAGAAGCTCACGCCGGATGAGTTCGCCGGCGGCACGATCACGGTCTCCAACCTCGGCGCGTATGGCATAGATAACTTCGACGCCATCATCAATCCGCCCCAGGCTGCGATCGTTTCCATCGGTGCCTCAAAGAAAGTGCCAGTTGTGAATGCTGCCGGTGAAATCGTCGCGGGCGACCGCATGTGGGTTGGCATGAGCTGCGACCACCGCGTCGTGGACGGCGCCGTTGGCGCGACGTATCTCGCGGCGTTGAAGAAGCTGCTGGAAAATCCCGCGCTGATGCTGATTTGAGCGTATAGCTCCAGGCACCCGATTCCCCTCTGTGCCGATGAACTCCCCCCGCGCGGTCCTACTGATGCTTACCGGCTTGGCCGGCGGGATCGGCGGGCGGCTGGCATTTACGGCTCCTGTTGAGAAGGAGTCGAACCGCAGCGGCAGGGCAGGGGAGATATGGGCGCAACAGGTGGCGGAGGCTGCGGCGAAAGCCGAAAAG
>JANOZA010000710.1:0-6933 GCA_031429155.1 Verrucomicrobiota bacterium
CTGCCGCCTGAGATCGGCCAGCTCACGGCGCTGACTATCGTGGGACTTGACGGGAGTACCCTGTTGACCCGACTGGGGCTGCCAGAGAGCATGCTGGCCCGACTGGAGAAACTCTATCTCGCCGACTGCCCGCTGACGGACGTGCCACGCGAGTTGTGTCAGCGCGGCTGGGGCGCAAACGTCGCCCGCGAGGTCCATGCGTATGTGCGGGGGCTGCGGGAGCAGGGGGCGGGAGTGATCAACGAGTGCAAGCTGATCCTGCTGGGGAACGGGCGGGCGGGGAAGACGAGCACGGTGCGTGTGCTGATGGGCGAGGCCTTTGACCCGGCGGAGCGGAGCACGCACGCCATCCGGCTGTGGCCGTGGGAGCGGCGCATCGTCTTCGTGCCGGGAGGCGAGGCGGAGGCGGTGCGGGTGAATGTGTGGGACTTTGGCGGGCAGGATATTTATCACCAGGCGCACCGGCTCTTTCTACGGACGAAAGCGGTGTTTGTGGTGTGCTGGAATGCTTGGGAAGACACGGCGCGGCTGCGGGAGGACGGGGACGAGCCGCGGGGGCTGGCCTATTGGCTGGAGCAGATCCTCGCGCGGCACCGGGAGCCGCGCATCCTCATCATCCGCACCCATGCGGACAAAGACGCCGCAGAGATGAAGGCGCGTGGGCTGACGGCGGTGCCGGACTGGCAGACCGGGGTTCCGGAGAAGTTTCACACGCTGCCGTGCCTGCCGCTGGGCTGCGGTGAGCCGGAGGCTGGGGCGCTGGAGGCCATTATCCGGCACCTGGACGCGGAAATGGTGGCCGAGATGTCCCTTGGCAGCCGCGCGGTGCCGGCGGGCTGGGCGGCGGTCCATGCCCGGTTGCGGGGGCTGTCTGCTGGGAATGAACTGGCTTTTGAACGCGGCAGCCGCCCGCCGCAGGCAGTGCTGAGTGCTGAGGAGTTTGCCCGAATCGTGGAGGATGCCCTGCCCGCCGCTGCCACGGCGCGCGATCCCGCAGAGGTGCGCGGGTTTCTCCACGACATAGGCACGCTCTACTACGACAAGCGGCTGGGCGGCCGCGTGGTGCTGGATCAGCGGTGGGCCATCGGCGGCATCTACGCCGTGCTCCAGCGCGGGCCGCTGCTGGAGACGCTGCGCCGCCACGGCGGTATGGTGAGCCGGAGCGATCTCGCCGCCGCATGGTCCGCGCTGGGCTATACCGCAGAGGAGCACGCGGTGCTGCTGGATTTCATGCAGGCGACGGGGCAGGCCGTGGAGATCATGAAGGCGGAGGAGACGGTGGCGCGGGATGCAGTTTTCATGGTGCCGGCGCTGCTGCCGAAGGCGGAGGAGTCAGATGATCCCTCACTCGATAGCGGATGCACCGGCACGACGATCCGCGGGGCCACGCTGGGACCGGATGTGGCGCAGGCCATAATCGTGGAAGCAGCAAAAGGATTTCTGCGCGGCGGGCGCTACTGGCGCTGGGGCGCAGAACTCTACACGGCACGCACCGGGCTGCGTATGGTCGTCGAGTGGCTGCCCGATGCGGCGTGGAGCTATGGAGGCAGGCTGGAACTCCGCGCATCGGGATCCGCCGCCGCCGCCAGCGAGGCTCTGGACATTTTGGAGAAAGCAGCGCTGAAGCACTGCCCCGACGCCGTGCGACAGCAGCACTTCACGCTGCGGACCGACCAGCGGGAACTGCCAGGCGCAGCCCACGGGGAAAGGGAATCCGCTCCGCCGCTCAGTTCTCTCGCCGATGACCGAAAGACCGCGCAGGGAAAGCGTCTGACCTTCTCCCTGGCCGGGGCGGACAAGGCGAACCCGGAGCTGGAAGGAGCCCCGGAGGCGCTCTATCAGGCGCTGGCTGCAGGGGCCCAGCAGGCGGGGTGGACCGTCTTTTCCTACCGCCACAGCACAGACCAGCCTGACCTCTCCGGTTTGCTGAAGCATGTGGGCACTGGGGACTACGTGGTGGTCTTCCTGAGCCGGAAGTATCTGCGCTCGCGCTACTGCATGGAGGAACTGCGCCTCGTCTATGCTGCGGTGCCGCAGGGGATGTTCCCGCCGGACAACGTGCGCATTTTCGGTCTGGGAGATTGGCGTCCGGGGCTGGACGAAGAATGGCGCGCGCTGCTGGGTGAGTGGAAGCGGATGCTGGACGACTGGCGGCAGAGCTTCGCACTGGATGTGCTGCCGTTTGTCCAGGACCGGGAGCAGGTGGGGGAAGCTTACAAGCGGGTGCCGGCCATCGGGTGGTTTGCCCTGTGCGGAGACGCCGGAGCATTACAGAATTTCCTGAGCACTCTGCGCAGCTATGTTGCGACGGAGGCCCCGCTGCCTTTCCAAAACGGTGAGATCGGGAGCGAAACGTGGCTGGCCCAGTGGACGGCGGAAATCGGGACGCGGTTGGGTTTGTGAAGGCGTAGGCTGACACCGCTGAGGAGGAAGGCGCTGCCGTGGAGAGCCTGTTCGCGCAGAGCGTGGCGGGCTTCGAGGCCCATGAAGGGCGGGCCTTGCTTCTCTGTGTCCCAGATGGTCTCGGCACTGCCGCCGGCGCGTTCGTCGAGCACCTCCTGGAGGTGGGTGCGCAGGCGTTCGTAGGTGAGGCCGGCTTTGGTTTCGACCTTCCACGAGAGCGGGCCGGCATTGGTGTCGCCGAGGGCGGTGATGCGGGAGAAGCTGTCTATTTCCGTGCGGTAGGTGGAGCCGGGCGCGCCCCAGGTGCCGGACGTGATGACGAGGCGCTGGCCGTCGAGGGTGAAGCGGTCGGCGGATTCGTTGGTGGCGGGGTTTTCGGTGAGGGAGACGCCGCCGCGTTTGTCGTCGTGCCATTTCGTGGGGCCAGAGCGCCCGATGGCGGAGAGGCCGCTGAGGGAGAAGCCGACGCCGAGCAGGCCGTTCGGAGCCTGGCTGGAGTAGGTGATGGCGAGCTTTGGCTCCATGCCCGCGGTGCCGGGCGGGACGGTGATGGGGATGCTGATATTGGCCGCGCCATTCTCCCCGACGCTGGCGGAGACAGGCGTGTAGCCGGAGACGGTGCCCGCGACGGGAACGGGCTGGACCGGCGGGCGCGTGGTGAGCGCCCAATTGGAGAAGTTGCCATCGATATGAACCGTGTAGTTCCCGCTGCCGCTGGCGGGACTGATGCCGCGGAGGCGGACTTCGCTGCCGGCGCGCACCTGTGCGGAGGTGCCGACATCCACGCCATCCACGATGAGCCGCGCGCCGCCATAGATGGTGATGAGAATGGTGCCGGTGAATCCCGTGGGGATGATGGTGCCGGATTCCACGGTAATGCCGCCTGTGGGCGAGACGGTTTCCTGGAAGCGCAGGGTGTCGGTGGGGGAAGAAATCGCCCCCGTGGTGCCGCGGAGGATGAAGAGGCGCGTGAAGAGCGTCGGAGACGCGGTGATCGAGACTTGGCAGACCTGGGTGACAGTGGCGTAATTCCCGACTGTGGCAGTGCGGCTGGCCTCATTGAAAATGCCCGCCGGATCGCCGGCCCACGCGGTGACGGCCACCGGCGGCAGCGGATACCATGTGCCGAGACTGGAAGACGCCTGCGGGAGCATGAGCAGCGCCGGGTCATTCTGCCGGGCCTTGTAGGTGAGGGAAAAATGTCCCGGCGAAACCGTGGTGCTCCACGTCACGGGACCGGTAGTAGTGCGGGCCTTCGGGTCGGTATCGAAGGCGTATTCCTGGAGGTTGAGGAACTGGTCGCCATCGGGATTGGCGGACTCTCCCCAGACGGTGGCGCGCTGGGCGGCATTGGCGACGATGGCGGCGCTCCATTTCGACTCGGCCCAAAGGCGGTAGGGGTCATTGGCCGGGAGCGGGGACTGGGCGCTAGTGGTGGTAGCGAGGGCGAGGAGGAAGGCGGGCAGGATGCGCATGGCGGTGGTGGCAGTTGATGCCGGGAGTGGAGCAGCAAGGCATCCGGATGGCGAGCAAATATTTGTAGTTTGGCTCCATGCCACCGGTAGCCGGTCAGGGTGCCGGACTGCAGTTCTGCCTGGCCGGACTGCGCTCCAGGTTGGTCAGCCCCCCGGGATGAAGACGTAACGCAGCCGTCCCGGCTGCCGTTGCGCAGAGCCTCTGGCCTGCGCCCGGAACGTGGCGGCAATTAAAGCCGCAGGCTGGCAGCCGTGCCGGGTGAGCAGCAGTGCCGCCATTTCCTCTCGCCCGGGAGCGCCGGCCTGCTCTCAGCGGGCACAATTCGATCGTGCGTCACAGCGGCTAAAACCGGCGCCAGTTGCGGCCATCCTCCTCAAGCATGCGGTCGGATTCCTCGGGCCCCCATGAGCCGGCGGGATACTCACACATCGGCGGCGAGTTGGCGCTTTGGTGCCAGGCTTGTTCTATCCGGTCAATGTAGCGCCAGGCATGCTCCACTTCGTCGCGCCGCGCGAAGAGCGTGGCGTCGCCAGCCATGGCGTCGAGGAGCAGGCGCTCGTAGGCTTCGGGGCTGGCCTTTCCGAAGCTGTTGGCGTAGTGAAAGTCGAGCTTCACCCGCTCTGTTTGCGCGGATGGACCGGGCTTTTTCACCTGCACGCGCAGGGAGATGCCTTCGTCGGGCTGGATGCGAATGACGAGCACATTCGCCGGGTCTTCATCGGAGCCGCGATTGAACAACACATGCGGCGGGCGCTTGAAGTGGATGCTGATTTCCGTGGCCTTCTTGGGAAGTTGCTTGCCGACGCGCAGGTAGAACGGCACGCCCTCCCAGCGCCAGTTGTCTATGTTAATGCGCAGGGCGGCGTAGGCCTCCGTCATGCTGTCCGGCGCGATGCGATCCTCCTGCCGGTAACCCGGGGCTGCCTTCCCTCCCACGGTGCCGGCGGTGTATTGCGCGCGAATCACATTCTTTGCCACATCGGCGGCGTCCTTGAATGGCCGCAGGCTCTTCAGCACTTTCACTTTTTCATCGCGAATGCCGTCCGCCGTGAGGTCCGCCGGCGCTTCCATGGCTACAAGCATCACCAGTTGCAGCAGGTGATTCTGCACCATGTCCCGCAGACATCCCGCCTTGTCGTAGTAGCCGCCGCGGCCTCCCTCCATGCCGAGATTCTCCGCACAGGAAATTTGCACGTGGTCAATGTAGCGGCTGTTCCAGACCGGCTCGAACATCGCGTTGCCAAAGCGCAGCACCATCAGATTCTGCGCTGTTTCCTTGCCGAGATAGTGATCAATCCGGTAGGTGTCTGCTTCATCGAATGTCTCATTCGCTGCTGCATTGAGGGCATTCGCCGTGGCGAGGTCGGTGCCGAACGGCTTCTCGATCACCACGCGCGACCACTTGCCGGGCTTCGGATTATTCAGCCCCGCGGCGGCGAGTTGCTGGAGCACGATGGGGAAATACTCAGGCGCCGTGGAGAGATAGAACAGCCGGTTCCCGCCCGCGCCGCTCGCATCCAGTTCATCGAGCAGTTTCGCCAGCCTCTCGTAACCATCCGCATCCTCGAATTCGCTCTGATGGTAGAAAATACTCTGACTGAAGGTTCCCCAAAGCTGATCATTGTGTCCCTGACGCGAGACCTTCCGGTTCATCGCCTCCAACTCTTCCCGGAAACTCTCATGTGTCTTCTCGCGGCGCGCAAATCCTACGACTTTCAGCGTCGGCGGCAGCTCACCATCCGCAGCGATATTATAAAGCGCGGGAATCAGCTTGCGGCCGGTGAGGTCGCCGCTGGCGCCAAAAATCACCACCGTACACGGCTCGGGCCGATTACGGGTGCTGAGGTCTTCACGGAATGGATTGGTCGCTTCCAAGTTGGGCTGATTGGCTGGCTGTTTCGACGCGAAGAAAGGGCTGCGCGCCATGGGAAAGGAACGTGACGTGCATTCCGCGTCCCGGCGGCGCAAGCGGCTTTAGGATTCAGGGATTTCATGCCGGGCCACGAAACGCCTCATCCATTGGGATACTCGCCGCCGCCGATTTCTTCATCCGCTCCGCGATTTTGTGGTGGCCTCCCGTCCGGGCAATTGCATGATCGCTCTCTCATGAAATACCTCCTCCTCCTCCCGTTGCTCAGTCTGTCTGCTGTCGCTGAGAACTGGCCCTGCTGGCGCGGGCCTTCACGTCAGGGAATTTCGACTGAGAAGAAGCTGCCGCTCAAGTGGAGCGCGACGGAGAATGTGAAGTGGAAGTCGGCTATACCAGGCGAGGGCCATTCGTCTCCGGTCGTGTGGGGCGGCAATCTCTTTCTCACCAGCACACTGGATGGGGGCGCTTCCTGCCATGTCCTCTGTCTCGATGCGGCGACCGGCGCAGTGAAGTGGAACAAGGAAGTGTTCCGCCAGGAAACCCTGCGCAAGGAATCCCGCAATTCCTACGCCACACCGACGCCGGCCACTGACGGCAAGCGGGTGTATGCGGTCTTCGGAAGTGGCAGCATCGCAGCGGTGGACTTCGATGGCACTGTGGCCTGGACCTTTCGCGAGTATCGCTTCTACAGCCGGCACGGACTCGGCGCATCGCCTGTCCTGGAGGACGGACTGCTGGTGATGCCGTGGGACTGGAGCACCGATCCCGACAAGGAGGGCGCGGACAAGGAACGCGTCGGCTGGCAGATTCCGTGGGACCGCTCGTTCGTCTTCGCTCTCGATGCCTCGACCGGGAAACAAGTATGGAAAACTGGCCGGGGGATGTCACGCATCGCCCACATCTCACCCAACGTGTGGACCGACGGGACGGGACGGAAACAAGTCGTCAGCGGAGCCGGCGATGTGCTTCAGGGATTTGATTTGAAGACCGGCGAGCGGCTCTGGTCGGCGAAGAATGAAGGTGAGGGCGTCACTCCGTCGGTGCTGATCGCGGACGGCATCGCGGTGCAGGCCAACGGTTGGGGCGGCTTCGAATCCGTCCGCGCATTCAAACTCGACGGCGCGAAAGGCGACCTGCCGGACTCAGCGCTGCTTTGGGAACAGAAGAAGAACTCGCCCAAGCTG
>JANOZA010000711.1:0-2524 GCA_031429155.1 Verrucomicrobiota bacterium
CACCGGTGAATTGCGCGGCGACCGCGAAGTCGTCCTCACGATCCTGCACCGCGACTTTACAGGTGCCAAAGGATTCACGCTCAAGACGGATGCCGCGGGTGCCATTCAACTCGGCACGCTTGATGGCATCGCCAGCTTCACCGCCCGCAGCGCCAATGGTGTGGAACGCACCTTCACGCTGCCGCGCACATGGGCCTCGCTGCCCGCCGCCGTGAATGTGAAAGCGGGCGATCCGGTCCAGATCGCATGGCGCGGCAATGCGGAGCCGCAGGCCGGCGACGTAAGCGTGCTGGAACTCCGCAACGGCGCGCCCGTTCGGGATGCCGCCGGCGGCGTCACCGTGAAGGGCGGGCTCGTCACCATCACTGGACTCACACCCGGCGAATACGCCGTGGAACTCGCGCCCACGCTTTCTTCCACCATCGTGCGCGTCGGCGACGGCGACACCGTCAGCGGCCACCTCACCAATGGCACGCTGAGCATGGAGCTATCGAATCCCGCGCCGCTCGCCGTTACCGGCATGGCGAAGGTCGAAGTGCCCGCCCGCGACAAGGACCCGAAGAAGACACTGATCGTCTTCCATGTGGGCAATGCCGGCGTGGACACGCGCGTCCATGTCTTCGCCAGCCGCTTCCTCCCCGCATTCGATGCCGCGGCCTCACTGGGCGACGATCACCTGCCGCAGCCGCTGGCGTGGACCACTTCCTACCGTCCCAGCCTCTATCAAAGCGCCCGCACCATCGGCGAGGAATACCGCTACGTGTTGGAGCGGAAGAACGCGAAGCACTATGCCGGCAATCTGCTCCCGCGTCCCGGTCTCCTGCTGAATCCCTGGGCCATCTCTGATACCGCCACGGAAAAGCAGCAGGCCGCCGCCGGCGAGGACGCCAAGGCCATGAAGGCCGAGCAACCCGCCGCTGCCGCCGCGCCCGCGCCCCCGGGAAAGCCCGAGTCGGCGGCTGCTGCACCTGCCGGTCCGATGGACCCCGACCTTTCCTTCCTCGCCGCGCCGGGAGCCGTGGCCATCAATCTCAGGCCTGACAAGGACGGCAACGTGGCCATTGACGCGGCCTCGCTCGGCGACCGCCAGTTCATCCGCGTCGTCGCCGTGGACAGCGACAGCGCCACCGCCCGGGACTTCACCCTGCCGGCGCAAAAACTCACGCTGCGCGACCTCCGGCTCGCCGACGGTCTCGACCCGGCGCAGCACTACAGCCGGCAGAATCGCATCAGTCTTCTGGAGAAGAACGTGGACGTTAAATTCGAGGACGCCCTCACCGCGCAGTGGCAGAGCATCAGCCACCTCGGCGCGGCGCATTCGTTGCTCTCCACCATCAGCGGCAATGCCACGCTCGCGGAATTCTCATGGCTGCTCACTTGGCCGGAGTTGAAGAAGCTGCCGGGCAAGGCTGAGGAGATGTATTCCAAATACGCCTGCCACGATTTGAACTTCTTCCTCTCGCGCCACGATGCCGATTTCTTCAAGGCCGTCGTCCAGCCCTACCTCGCCAATAAGCGCGGCAAGACCTTCATGGATCACTACCTGCTCGGCGCGGACATGTCGGGCTACCTCCGTCCGTGGCAATACAGCCGCCTCAATACTGTGGAGCGCGTTCTTCTCTCCCGTCGCATCAGGACCGAACCGCCAATCGTGCAACGCCAGCTCAAGGACTGGCTCGATACCCAGCCAAAGAATCCCCAGCGCGATGCCTTCCTTTTTGAGACGGCTCTGAATGGCCGGGCGCTGCTGCCGACTGCCGCCAGCACTAACGGGGACGTTGCCTTGGGGAATTTGCCGGTGACCGGGGCATTTTTTTCACAAGCGTGGGACGACGGCCTGACCTGGGAAAGGCGTTCGGGTGGATTCAGAGGGGAAATGAAGGGCGATAAAAACGCAGCAGTCTTTTTCGGCGACGCCGACGGCATCCCCGCCCCGGCGAGCGGTCCCGCCGGTGCCGCTCCTGGCGCCCCTGCCGATCGCGCCATCCGTCTTAGCCGCTCTGATGCCTTAGGGGTGGAGGAACTCTCCGACAAATTCATGGAGGAAAGTGAGGTCCGCAAACTCGCCGAACTCCAGGTCACCGGTGGCACCGTCGCGCTCAGCAGCATAGCGGCCCGCGGTGGCCGTGGTCTTAATCGCGAGAAAGCCAGGGAATTCGCCGCGGGCCGATTCCAGGCCGGCAAAGACATGCAGCGCCTCTTCCGTCAAACGGAGCAGACCAAAGAGTGGGCGGAGAACAATTACTACCGGCTGCTCATCGCACAGCAGAATGCGGACCTCGTCGCGCCGAATCGCTTCTGGCAGGACTATGCGCTCTGGGATGGCGTAAAGCCATTCGTTTCCCCCAACATCGCCGAGGCCACGGGCAGCTTCACCGAGATGATGCTCGCCCTCGCCGCGCTAGATCTGCCGTTCACGCCGGAGAAGGGCAAAGTGGAGCGGAAGGAAAACACCGTCACCCTCACACCGGCGGGCAAAGGCATTCTCTTCCACCAGGAAATCCGCGCTGCCGAGCCTGACAAG
>JANOZA010000712.1:0-3139 GCA_031429155.1 Verrucomicrobiota bacterium
GGTGCGGTGCGAGGTCTTTTGGTTCCAGAGTGTCGCAGTAGTCCCCCAGGACGGAGGGCGTGCGCAGGCAGGCGATGGTGTTGATGAGGTTGTTGGAAAAGGAAGGGCAGGGGTAGAGCGCGATGGCACGGCGCTGGCAGGGCAGGGCTTCCGCGAACATAGCGGCCTGGAAAAAGGAAAGACCGATGCGTGGAAGAACTCCGCACGGTGTCGCAGCATTTCCGGCGGCGCATTTTGCGGCGGGGGCACGCTCAGCGCTCGCACGGCAGTGGCGCGGGCGGCGGCGTGCTCGCCGCGGGCGAGTTCCTGGTCCACGACCTAACGCAGCGCGCCGATGAGATTGTGCGTCAGGACATTCAGCACCTCGCCGGTCCATGATGCAGCGGCAAGGGTGTCCGACAGCAGGCCCGCGGCCTCGTCGGGGCGATGATCGGCGAGCAGCCGGCTGGCTTCGGCCACGGCATGGCTGGC
Organism: Verrucomicrobiota bacterium; assembly: GCA_031429155.1. Classification (GTDB taxonomy): domain Bacteria; phylum Verrucomicrobiota; class Verrucomicrobiia; order Verrucomicrobiales; family V1-33; genus V1-33. Next base: position 472 of record JANOZA010000712.1, read on the forward strand.
CTGGGAGAGCGGGGAGTTATCAATTGGCATGGGTGGAAACTACTGCGGACCGGATCGAGTGCGGTAGAGACGCCGGACATCGCAGGTGGGCAACACGCGGTTTCGGTCGGGCTGGAAAAGAGTCCGCAGAATCGCCGCGATTGCCCCATGACAGGAAACTTGCACTGCTACGATTATAGAGTCAGCATCCGCACTCTCTATTCGTCATACAATACTCCCATGAACCTCCGCGCACTACTCCCTCTCACCGCCGCCCTCGCCCTCGCACCTGCTCTCCACGCCGGCGATCCCCTCACCCTGGAACTCCCCGGCGGTGAAGGTCCGGGCAAAGGCAAGCACGTTGTCCTCCTCGCCGGCGACGAGGAATACCGCAGCGAGGAAGCCCTTCCCATGCTCGCCGGCATCCTCAGCGCACACCATGGCTTCAAAACGACGGTGCTCTTCTCGGTGAAGGACGGCGTCATTGACCCCAACAACGGCGGTAGCCTCAGTGGCCCGGAGGCGCTCGATTCCGCGGACGCCATCATCATGTCCCTTCGCTTCCGCCATTGGGACGACAAAGACCTGAAGCGCTTCTCCGACGCCTTCAGCCGCGGCGTGCCGATCATCGCCCTGCGCACTTCCACTCACGCTTTCAATCTCGACGGCAAGTCTGCCTACAAGACCTTCACATGGAACAACGCCGACGGCGGCTTCGGCAAAAAAGTCCTCGGCGAAACCTGGGTCAGCCACTGGGGCCATCACGGTCCGGAAGGCACCCGCGGCATCATCGAACCCTCCGCCAAAGACAGCGAACTCCTCCGCGGCGTGAAGGACATCATGGGCGACACCGACGTCTATGAAGCCGCCCCGCCCGCCGACGCCACCATTCTCGTCCGCGGCGAGGTCATGAAGTCCCAGGCTCCCGACTCCCCGCCCGCCGATTACAAAAAGAAAACCCGCGACGGCAAAGAGCAGGGCGTCAACGACCCCGCCATGCCCGTCGTCTGGACCCGCGAATACAAGAATGAAGCCGGCAAGACCAACCGCATCCTGACCACCACGCTCGGCGCCGCCACTGACTTCAAAAACGAAGGCCTCCGCCGCCTCGTCGTGAACGCCACCTATTGGGGTCTCAAACTGGAAGTCCCCGCCGCCGCCAACGTGACCCTCACCGGTGAATACAAGCCAACGAAGTTCGGCTTCGGCGCAGCAAAGAAAGGCATCAAGCCCGCCGACACCGCGCTGAAGCCAGCGAAGTAACACCGTCGGCAGCCAATTGTTCACCGTGAGCTTCATGCGTCCTGTCCCATACGTTATTCTGCTTAGTCTGCTCTCCCCGGTCCTCTGTGCCGCCGAGGCACCGCTGCCGGAAAAGCCGCAGTATAACCGCGACGTCCGGCCCATTCTCGCGGACGCCTGCTTCCGCTGCCACGGGTTCGACAAGAACAAGCGTGAGGGTGATCGCCGGCTTGATACGCGCGATGGTGCGCTTGCAGAAAACGAGGGCAAGAAAGCCATAGTGCCAGGGAAAAGCGATGAGAGCGAGATGGTGAAGAGATTCCTCACCACAGATAAGGACGATATGATGCCGCCGCCGGAGGAGACGCGGCAGCTCACCGCGCGTGAGAAGGACATTCTCAAACGCTGGATCGAGCAGGGAGCGGAATACCAGGACCACTGGGCCTACATCCCGCCCGTGAAGCCCGCAGTGCCGCCCGGTGAAGCGAATCCCATAGACGCCTTCGTGGCTGCGCGATTCAAGGAAACCGGCCTCGCCTTTTCGCCCGAAGCGGACGCCGCCACTCTTGCCCGCCGCCTGTATCTTGACCTCGCCGGTCTGCCGCCGACGCCCGCAGAAGTCCAGGCTTTCACCCCTGCCGGTGATCTCAATCCGCTCCTCACCTCCCCGCGCCACGCGGAGCGCATGGCCGTCTGGTGGCTGGATCAGGTCCGCTACGCTGACACTGCGGGCTATCACTCGGATAATCCAATTCCCGTCTGGCCATGGCGCGACTGGGTGCTGCGCGCCTTCAAGGCCAACAAGCGGTTCGACCGCTTCACCATTGAGCAGATTGCCGGTGATCTACTGCCGGATGCCAGCATGGACACCCGCGTGGGCAGCACCTACAACCGGCTCATTCTCTCCACAGAGGAAGGCGGCGCGCAGCCTGGCCAGTATGAGGCGAAGTATCTCGTGGACCGGGTGAAAAGCATCGGCACTTCCTGGCTGGGGCAGACGTTCATGTGCAGCGAATGCCACGATCACAAGTATGATCCGGTGACGGCTCGCGACTTCTATGCGCTCGGCGCGTTCTTTGCCGATGTGGAGGAGGTCGCTGTCGGCTCGCGCGGCAAAGGCACCGCTCTGGCAGACGACGCGCAGAAGGCAAAGCTCAAGGAGTTGAGCGACGCCCTCGCCGTGTTCAAAGACCGTGACGACAAGGACAAAGACAAAGCCGAGGCTAAGAAGGCCCGCACCGATTACGAGAACAGCCTGACTCATTGCCTCATCACCGTCGCCACCGGTAATCTGCGCACCGTGCGCATCCTTCCCCGGGGCGACTGGCAAAACACGACCGGCGAAGTCGTGCTTCCCGCCACGCCGAAATTCCTGCCCGGCTACATCGAGTCCACCAAAGATAGGCGCCTCAACCGTCTCGACCTCGCGCAGTGGCTGGTCTCGAAG
>JANOZA010000713.1:0-5012 GCA_031429155.1 Verrucomicrobiota bacterium
GCCTTCGTGGATGAGAAAGGCCAGCCGCTGCGGCTCAACGCCGGCACGGCCGGCAAGAGTGGCCGGCGCAAGCTTTGCGTCACCGACTGGGACGGCGACGGGAAGTTCGATTTCCTGTTCAACTCGGCCAACGCCGACTTCCTCCAACAGACCGGCGAGCGGGATGGCGTCTGGGTTTTCAAAAACGCCGGCAGCCTGGCGCAGAAGAGTATTGAGGGTCACGACGTGAGTCCGGCCGTGGTGGATTTTGACGGCGACGGCGTGCCTGACTTTCTCGGCGGCGCAGAAGATGGACGGTTTTACTTTTTGAAGAATCCCCGTGCCGCCCCATGATGCGTCACACATGGAACCGCAATCAGACACAAAACCCTGGGATCGCTATCGTGGCCTGAAGAAATGGGGCTGGTACCTCGACGACCTCGCCAACTGGCAGGTGCTGCTGTCGAGCGATGCGCCGGTGAAAGCACTGGAGGTTGGGGCGTTCGATGGGGTGAGTGCGAATCTCATGCTCGATCTGCTCTTCACGCATCCGCAGAGCGAGGTTCATGCGATTGATCCCTTCCTGCCGGACCCGACGACACCGGAGGTGGATGACCAGACCCGGGAGAGCTTGGAGGCGAACTGCGAAATCGGCGGTCACGAGGAACAGATCAAACTCTACGAAGGCCTCAGCGCGGAAGTCCTCGCCTGGATGGCCGGAGCGGAAGGTTACTGGGAGAGCTTCGACTTCATCTTCATAGATGGCAGCCACTTCGCGAAGGACGTCTTCATTGACGCCGCGCTCTGCTGGAATCTTCTTAAGCCCGGCGGTGTCATTGCATTCGATGATTACGAATGGGGCGACTGGATGGCGAATCCGCTCGGCACGCCGCGCGCGGCCATTGATGCCTTCGAGCGCCTCTTCGCTGACCGCATCGAACTGCTGCACGCCAACTGGCGGCGGATTTACCGGAAGACCGAAGGCCTCGGCCCCGCGCCTACTTTTTCTCCGGCGTCACATTGAGCCGAATGATCTGCTCGCGCGGCTGATACTTGTAGAGGCGGATGTTTTGCTGCAGGTCGTACGCAGGGAATTCCTGGATGAGGTGGAAGCGACCGCTGGTTTGCAGTTCCTTTACCGTGTGTGGCCAATCAATGAGAGTGTTCCGATTGAGGGGATGATATACGTAAAGCGGATGCCCGTGATCGAAGGCGTCATCCACCAGTTTCCGTAAAGTCGCCAGCCTGTCTATGAACACGACTCCAGGATCAGCAAAGCGGGCGGGGGCAAGATAGTATCCAAAAACTGCCGTGACTGTCCCAGGCTTCTTTTCGTCGGGTCTGCGGGCTGCCGCAACGACATCGTGAAGAGGTGAACTGGGAACGGCAAGGGTGCGCTGAAGCGCGGGAGCCGTGGTCATGACGAAAAGGACTGCGGCAGCGACAGGGACATGGGCCATTCGCGGCACTGCGGGAAACAGTCGCATCAGCCAGGTGCCGCTCCATGCCAGCGACAGTGGGAGCAGGAGAAGCGCGAAAGGCAGGGCTGCTGCCGGGCCAGCGAGAATCCACGCGAGCAGTGAGGCGCCGGTCAGCGATCCGCCCACGAACCGCGTTCGCCAGTCCTGAATAGACAGGGCAACGAGCCCCGCCAGACAACACAGCGGCAATATTCCCCAAACCATCCAGCTTCGCCATGCGGGTTCCTGCATCAGTGAATCGAGTCCGGTGCCGGAGCCAGTGCCTGACATTCCGGAGAGAAGCACGGGCCAGAAGCTGTTCTCAACACCCCACGACCATTGTGACTTACTCGGGATGACTGTAAGAAACGCCAGCAGAGTCAGGACTACGGCCACAAACAGCCTGCGAGTGTGAGACCAGATCGCACTCCTGGCAGCACCGGACTTCATGAAGACAATGAGAGCAGCCACGTCGAGGGCGACCAGTCCAAAGGCCGCAGAACCGTGGCACAATATGCATACCGACTGCGCTGCAGCGAGGCCTGCCCACCAGCGCCAGCGGTTCGTCCGGAAAATCTGGAGCATGCAAAGCATCGCGATGGTGAGAGACACTAACAGTGTTGCAACACCGCCCACTTCGAGGCTCCAGCGGATGTGGAGTGGATGCATCGCCATGATGAGACCTGCAGCCAGCCCTGCCCTCGGACTCCCCATGGCGGCGGATAGAAGGGTGATCAGGCCGACAGTCAGCAGGCCGCTGAGCCACGGAAACGTCCTGAGCGATCGCACCTTCGCGGAAGGCTGTTCCTCCGTTATTCCTCTGGTCAGCATCCAACCCAGCCGGCTTTCGAGAACGCACCAGGGTCCATGCATGCCGGGTTGATAACCAGACGTCGATTCACGCCAGCTTCTTTGGAAAAAAGGGATCTCTCCGCTGGATGCACTGGTGATGTGTCCTGGCAGGCGATCAATCTCCGCAGCGCTGAGCCCGCTGGTCAATTGGCTGCTGCGGGGCCACATGGCCAGGATGGAAGCGGCAGCCACCATGAGCCAAACCCAGCGTCGCGCTGAAGAGGGAATGGCCCAGTGGGGATCAGGGAAAGCTGCCGCCATCGGCAGAGACCATCGTTCGTTTCGATTCAAGGCTAGGATCACCGGGACAAGTATGAATAATGAATTGCTTGGCTGGTGCTGAAATCGCGAATAGCCATACCAGCAGAGCGCCAGCATCGCCAGCACCGCGAGCAAAAGGAGAGCGCATCTAGCCCCCGGCTCCCGGCGGTTGAGGAAATCGCGCCACGGGGCGCGCGGAGATGGAGGCGCGGAGTTCATGCGTGGAGTGCGCTGCGCGCACTGGGAGTGGCGGCATGTTGCCGCCATTGGAAAACCAACGCGCAGCGCACTTCAAACGGAGGCGCGTGACGTGTGGCGTGCTTTGGAGAGTGGCCTGCGGCGCGGTTTTTAATGGCGGCAATATGCGCGCCACTCCCAGTGGCGTTCATTCGCCCGCCTCCTCTGCGCGATGCACGACCATCTGCGGGAACGCCACGGTCCACTTGTTCGCGGCGGTGGTTTCAAGGCAGAGGCGCTGGGTGAGGCGGTGGAGGGCGGCGTAGTGCGGGGCGGCTTTGCCGGTAAAGTCGGCGAGGACGAGGAGGTCGAGGGAACTGCTGGCGGCTTCCACGAGTTCGACGTTCACCCGGATGATGTCGTCTGGCTCCACGAGGCGGCGGTAGCCTTGCCGGAGCGCGGCGGCGAGGATTTCCGGGGCTGTGCCGAGCACGTCGGCGGTGTGGCGATAGTCGAGGCCGAAGCGCGACTGGACGCGGAAGTTGTGCGAGAGGTTGCGCGGCGTGCGGCTGAGGAAATCGGTGGTGGTGTAAGTTTTGAAGCTGCCGCCGACGGGGACCAGTTGGACGGACTCCGGGGTTTGCAGGACGACCTTGCCGATGGTGCCGTCGTTGAGTTCCACCCAGTCGCCTTCGTCGGTGGGGAACCAGCGTTCTTTCTGGCCCGATGGGCGCGAGAGGAGCTGGCCCATTTCGCGCAGGGGCAGGCGAAGACTGCCGCCGGTGAGCGCGGGGTTTTGCAGGGTGGAGGAAAAGTGGAGCCGTTTCACCAGCCACGGCAGGCCGTGCCAGATGACGCGCTCGCCTTCCCTGACGCCGCCGAGATTCAGCAGAATGCGCGCCTGTTCATACATGCGCGGTACCGTGTGGCGGCTGACGAGAATGAGTCCGGCCACGACCAGCATGGCGAGCGTGAGCAGCAGCCAGTCGCCACTGATCCAGAGGACGATGAAGGCCGAAAAAATGGCGGCGATGACCGAGAGGACGTGAAAGAGCACCTCGGTGGCGCGGGCGACGAAGGGTGAAGCGCGGAGTCGCTTGCGGAGGCCGCGGCGCGTGATCCAGCGGCGCACCCAGCGGAGGAGAAAGAGCACGCCGGTGAACGCGGCGACCGCGAGGAGAATGTTGAGCAGCCTTTTAAGCACGAACCCGCTCCACAACTGCGCGGCGTAGTGGCCAAATCCCTGGCGCTCGGCCATAAGTTCCTCCAGCCGGCGTTCGAAGACGGTGAGTTGGCTCTTTTTGACGGTGAGGCTCTGACGGTGGTCATCGAGTTGCCGTTTCAATTCCGCGAGCAGCGGGGCATTGGTCTTTTTGTCTTTGTCCGCCTCCACGTCCGCCGTGGTTTTCGTGAGTCCGGCGATGGCCTTTTCAAGCCCGGGGATTTCCTTCTTCAACGCCTCGATGGCCCGGCGCAGATCGGAGATTTCCCGCGGCTGTTTCATGAGGTCGTTCATCATCTCCAGCGCGGGCTTCACCACTTCCCGGAATTGCGCCTCCAGCCCGTTGTCGCCTTTTTCCGCAGCGAGTCCTGGATCGGATACGCCCGAGAGTTCGCGATGCAGTTCTGCGGTCATCGCGGTTAGCGCTTCCGACTGCTTTTTCTCCTGCTCTTCGAGGCGCGACTTTTTCTCGGGATCAGCGGCAGCGGCCTTGAGTTCGGCGCGTGTGTCCTTGAGGGCTTTTTCCGCGTCCTGACGGCTGGTGAGCTTATTGCGGAGAAGGAGAATCCGCTGGGCCTGTTCCGAGAGCGGGGCTGCGGGCGGCGGCGTTGGAGGAACCGGCTGCTGGGCAGGCACGGGGAGTGTCGTTGCCAGGCCAAAAATGAAAATGAGAAGCTGCCGGATTCGCATGAGAAGTGGGCGGACCATGACTGCGTCGCGGGCGCGGGCAACGCGGCAGTTTTCTAAAGCCGCAGGAAGAGCCCGCGGGCATCGAGTCGGGCGTTGGCGGGCGGCCGGTGGCGGTCAGGCCACAGGCTGGATGCGGGGGAGGACGAACGCCAGAAGTTTCGCCACGCTCTCGGCTTCGGTCTCCTCCAGGGTGTTGATGAGAAGATCGGGCTGGCTCGGTTCCTCGAATCCGGAATCACGTCCGGTGAACTGCTTCACCTTGCCGGCATCGGCTTTGGCGTAGAGGCCTTTGACATCGCGATGGCGGCAGGCGTCGAAGTCAGCGTGGACGTAAATTTCGTGAAAATCGTCCTCGCCGATCGTCTGCCGTG
>JANOZA010000714.1:0-8999 GCA_031429155.1 Verrucomicrobiota bacterium
CTCCTGCCGAAAGACGATCCGCGCGGCGACGGCGTCTTCGTCGCCAGCAAAGGCAAGGTCTCGCTCATTCTCGACAAGGACCGCGACGGAAAAGCCGATGAGGAAATCATCGTCGCCACAGGCTGGGGCGAGATCATGCAGAACGTGGACGCCGTCGGCGTCGCCGTGGACCCGAAAGACGGCAGCATCTACTTTGGGCTGGGCTGCACGAATTTCGCCAACGCCTATCTGATAGATTCGGCCACCGGCAAAGCAGGCTACGATATAAAAAGTCCGCACGGCACGATCCAAAAAGTCTCTGCCGACTTCAAAACGCGCACCACGGTCTGCACCGGCGTCCGCTTCACCTGCGCGCTGGGGTTCAACCGCGAGGGCGACCTCTTCGCCACCGAACAGGAAGGCGCGACCTGGCTGCCGAACGGCAATCCGCTCGACGAGTTGCTCCACATCCTGCCTGGCAAACACTACGGCTTCCCCCCGCGGCATCCGAAACACCTTCCCGACGTGCTCGATTGGCCCGCCGTCATCGAATACAGCCCGCAGCACCAGTCCACCGTCGGCATGGTCTTCAACGAAAGCGTCAACGGCGGCCCCACCTTCGGCCCTGACTTCTGGGCCGGCGACGCCTTCGTCTGCGGCGAGAGTCGCGGCAAACTCTACCGCACGAAACTGGTGAAGACCCCGCACGGCTACGTCGGGCAAAATCACCTCATCGCCTGCCTCGGCCTGCTCACCGTGGACGCCTGCGTCTCCCCCCGCGGCGACCTCCTCATCGCCTGCCACAGCGGCCCGCCCGACTGGGGCACCGGACCGAAGGGCGACGGGCGGATTTTTAAGCTGGTATATAATAGGCAACTGCCGCCCCCCCAGCCCGTCTGGGCCTGGGCCGCCGCGCCGGATGAATTTCGCATCGCCTTCGATAAGGAATTGAACCCGGAGGAATGGGCCCGGCTGGTGGCCCCCGCGGACGGAGCGAATGGCCCCGCCACCCCGCCAGCGAAGGTCGGAAAGGCTGCTGGATTAAAATCTGATGCCATTCCCGAAGGGGAAGACCCTTTTAAAACCTCAAAACACGCAGTTTTTTACGGCGCCGGAACCTCCCTGGCCCCGCGAAACGCCGTTTCCCCAGCTTCCGGAGCCTCCCGCGCCCCTGGGAACGCAGTTTCTCAGGGCGCCGGAGCCTCCGGCACCCCTGGGAACGCAATTCCTCAGGGCGCCGGAGCCTCCGACGGCCCGGGAAATTCCGTTCCGACCGTTTCTGGAGGCCCCTTTGACGCCGGAAACCGCGGCAGGGTTCGCATCGAAGCCGGCCGCCACGTTTCCGCCGGCGACCGCTACGAAGTCATCCGCCCCGGCTACCAGGTCGTCCGCGACCAAATGGCCGCCCCCCGCCGCGATGTCCCCGTCCTCGGCCTTTCCCTCACCGCCGACCGGCGCACCCTCGTGCTCAAAGTCCCCCGCCAAACCGAACCCGTCGGCTACGCCGTCACCCTGCCGCTGCCGGATTCGTGGATTCAGAAGAGCGCCATCCCGCAGAAGGGGGAGATGGATGTGCTGGTGACGTTGAATGGGAATCCTCATGCGTTTCAGCCCGAAGACTTGGTGCCAAAACAGGAGTTCATTTACTGGCCGCGCGACCCCTTTACGCCAGCGGTCCAGCCAGGGGCGACACTGGATTGGGAGCCGACGACCGGTCCCTACATCTATGACCCGGACCCCGCCGGAGATGCCGTTACCTGGCAGGGCCACAAGCTGCCCATCCCGACCGCCGATACCTGGATGACATGGGCCACTCGCGTCGCACAGGAGACGGCAGCGGCCCATCCGAAACTCCCCGGCAACTGGCTCGCCGGGCGGCGCGTGTTTTTCTCTAACGAAGCGGCGTGCTCCACCTGCCACCAGATTCGCAGCGAGGGCATCGCCGTGGGGCCGGACCTGACGAATCTCGTTTCGCGCGACCGCGAGAGCGTGCTGCGCGACATTCTCGAACCCTCGGCGACGATCAATCCTGACCATCCGGCGAGCACGGTGACTTTGAAGAGCGGCGTGAGCTTGAAGGGGATCGTGCGCCGCGCGGACGACAAGGAAGTGACCGTGTCGCTGCAATCGGGATTGGTGCAGGTGCTCAGTCGCGCGGACGTGGCCAGCGTGGAATTGGTGAAGACGTCCTTCATGCCGGACGACTACGCGAAGCGTCTGACCAAAGTGCAGCAGGACGACCTGCTGAAGTTTCTCCTCACCAGCCCGCTGGAGCCCGCGCCTATCGAGAGAGCTGAGCCGGCGGTGCCCGCGCCGCGGAAGCTGGCGGAGGTGGAGGCGGTGCTTCATGGGAGTGATGGGAAGAATGCGAAGGATGATGCCTCCCCTTCCTCTCATACCTCACATCCCCCACTGAAAATCCTCCTCTCCGCCGGCCCCAAGGACCACGGCCCCGGCGAACACGACTACCCGCTCTGGCAAAAGCGCTGGACCACGCTCCTCGGCCTCGCGGACGGCGTGACCGTGGACACCGCATGGGAATTTCCCAAACCCGAACAACTCGCCGCCGCGGATGTGACGGTGTTCTTTTCAAAGAACCCCGGCTTCAATCCGCGCACCGCCATGCTCCTCGATGACTACCAAAATCGCGGCGGCGGTCTTGTCTATCTGCACTGGGCCGTGAACGGCGACGAACACGCGCAAATCCTCGCCGAACGCATCGGACTCGCCGGCGGGAAGTTCGGCGTGAAGTTCCGCCACGGTGAGTTCGATCTCGTCTTCCCGCAGCCGGAGCATCCGGTGACGAAAGGCTTCCCCACGCTGCACTTCACCGACGAAACCTACTGGGCGCTCCAGGGCGACGTTGCGCGCATCAACATCCTCGGCACCGGCGTGGAAGAAGGCGAGCCTCGCCCGCAGTTCTGGAGCATCGAGCGCGGCAAAGGCCGGGTCATCGGCTGCGTCCCCGGCCACTATAACTGGACCTTCGACGACCCGCTCTTCCGCGTGCTTGTCCTGCGCGCCATCTGCTTGACAGGGAAACAGGAGAACGTGGACCGCCTCGCCGAACTGGCGACAGTGGGCGCACGCATCGCTCCGTAGCGGGCGGGGATAATTTCCCGGACGCGGAATTGCCCGCAGCAGGAAGGCATGTAACATCCGCCGCCATGCGCACTGTTCTGCTCCTTCTCGCCCTCACGCTTTCTCTCCCCGCTCAAACCACGCCGCCGGTGGAAGCGCCTAAACCGGAAGCGCCCAAAACCGAAGCTCCACCGGAGTTGACGGAATACATGGGGCGCACCATCGCGAAGACCATGCACTGGACGGGCGCGGAGTGGCTGCTGCGCGCGAACCGCGAGCAGGAGGAAAACGCCGCGCTGATGCTGGAACAGCTCAAGATTCAACCCGGCTGGACAATCTGCGATCTCGGCAGTGGCAATGGCTATCACGCCCTCAAGATGGCGGACACCACCGGCGAGAAGGGCACGATCCTCGCCGTGGATATTCAGCAGCAGATGCTCGATATGCTCAAAGCGCGGGCCGAGGGCCGGGGCGTGAAGAACATCAAGATGATCCTTGGTGAGCCCTGGGATCCGAAGCTTCCGCCGGGATCGTGCGACCTCATCCTGCTCGTGGACGTGTATCATGAATTCGGTCAGCCGGAGCAAATGCTCAAAGCCATGCACACGGCGCTCAAGCCAACGGGTGTGGTGGCGCTGGTGGAGTTTCGCACGGAGGATCAGAAGGTGCCGATCAAGCCCGAGCACAAGATGACCCGCGCGCAGATTTACAAAGAGTGGCAGGCGTCGGGGTTTGCCGTGGAGCGTGAGTTTCACGGCCTGCCGTGGCAGCATCTGCTATTCCTGCGTCAGGCGAAGCCGGACGAGAAACCCGTGGAGCCGCCGCCGGTGCCGGAGAAGGCGGTCGAGGAGAAGAAGCCGGAATGACGGGACGGCGGTGTTGCTGAGAATTTGACGCGCGGCGTTTTGGAGGCATGGCTGCGACTATGATTCGCCGTCTCTTTCTCTTCCTTGCCATCACGCTCTGCGCCCGCGCCAATGAACCGCTGCTGCGGAAGGGCGACCGCGTGATGTTTCTCGGCGACAGCAATACGCACGACGGACGCTACCTTATGGCGCTGGACCTCATCGTGCGCTGCCGGATGCCGGAGACGCCGGTGGAGATTATCAATCTCGGGCTCGCCAGTGAGACGCTCAGCGGTACGAGCGAGAAGCAGCATCCCTGGCCGCGACCGGATGTACACGAGCGCGCCGCGCGGGCGATGGAGAGGGTGAAGCCCACGGTGGTGGCGTTCTGCTACGGCATGAATGACGGCATCTACTCCCCTCCGGATGCCGGGCGCATGGCGAAGTATCAGTCGGGCGTGAGGGATCTCATCGTCATGAGCCGCGCGGCGGGAGCGCGGGTGGTGATTCTCACACCGCCGCCGTTTGATCCGCTGTCTTACAAAGGCCAGCTCGCCCCAGACGGGCACGATGATTACAGCTTCAAGACCCCGTGGCGGAACTACAACGAAACGCTCGCCGGCTATGCCGCCTGGCTGCGCGACACCCCGGACCTCGCGGACGTCGTCGTAGATCTGCATACGCCGCTGACGGCAGTGATCGGGTCATGGCACAAGGCCGACCCGCAGTGGTCGAGCGGCGACGGCATTCACCCGGTGTCGGCGATTCACTGGCTGATGGCGGGGCTTATCGCGGAGGGACTTGGCGTGCCGGGCACGGTGGCGGACCTGCAGCCAGGCGAGCCGGATGCGCAGGGCGGGTGGACGGTGACTTTCTCCGCCGCTCCGCCCATGGCCGCACCGGAGGGAACGCCGGCTGGATTCTTCACGGCTGGCGGCTTTCAGAAAGCGGCGAACCGCTTTGAACTGACGGTCCCGCAGACACCCTCGGCGGTGTCGAGGCTGGTAAATGGCGAACGGTTGCTAGGCATGGTGACGCGGGAGGAACTGGCGAGGGGTGTTGATCTCTCACGGTGGCCCGCGCTTTCGTTGAACCGCGATGCGAAAGCGGTGCTGCCTCTCGCGATGGAGCGGCACCGGATTTTGTCAGCGGCGTGGCGGGAACATGTAGGCCACACGCGGCCTGACACGGACCGCAAGGCCCTGCCCCTGGAGGAGGCGAAAGCGGCGGCGGCGAAAATCGAAGAGCAGATGTCCGCTTTGCTGAAAGTGAGGGAGGAGACAGTTCGACTGGAGCCGGTGAAACCCTGAGATATGGCGCTGCGCGCGGAGAATAAAACGGCGGCTGGAAGCACGCCGCTCCATGATTTCCCCTGGCACGCTGACATTTCCCGGCAACATCCGCCTTTATGAGCCAGCCTGTTGCCCCCACTCTCCTGATCCTCGCCGCCGGAATGAGCAGCCGGTACGGTGGTGGATCGAAACAGACGGATGCCATGGGGCCGCACGGCGAGACGCTGCTGGATTACTCCGTCTATGATGCGAAGGCTGCGGGCTTCGGGCGCATCGTTTTCGTTATTCGCAGGGAAGGGGAGGCGGCATTCCGCGAGCGCGTGGTGTCACGACTGGAGCCGCACATTCCCGTGGCGCTGGTGTATCAGGATATGAAGGACCTGCCGGAGGGCTTCGCGTTTCCCGGTGACCGTGTAAAGCCCTGGGGCACCGGCCACGCCGTGTGGGCGGCAAGGCATGAGGTGCGGGAGCCGTTCTGCGTTATCAACGCCGACGACTATTACGGATGCGATTCCTTCAAGGTGATGGCGGACTATCTGCGGCGCCCCGGCTTGGATGGTCCGCCGTGCGCGTGGAGCATGGTGGGGTTCCAGTTGAAGAACACGCTGAGCGAACACGGCAAAGTGGCGCGCGGGATATGCACGGTCCGCGATGGGCTGCTCGCGGGTGTGGAAGAGCTGACGGACATCTACCGGACGGAGCACGGTGCGCAGAATCGTCCTCCGGACCAGATCGTGCTGGCGCTGTCCGGGGAGGAAACGGTGTCGCTGAATATGTGGGGCTTCACGCCGGGGCTGTTCGCAGAGTTCGGTGCGGCGTTCGCGGATTTTCTCCGGACAAAGCTCACCGATTTGAAGGCAGAGTTCTACATCCCGCTGGCGGTGGATATTGCGATTCAGCAGGGCAAGGCAATTTGCCATGTGCTGCCCACGAGCAGTCAGTGGTTCGGCGTTACCTACCAGGAGGACAAACCGCGCGTGGTGGCTGCCGTCAAAGCCATGGTGGATGCTGGAGCTTATCCATCGCCGCTCTGGTGAATCTCAGCCTCTTTTCGCGAGGTCGAGTGCCACGGCGGCGCTGCCGATGATGCCCGCATCGTTGCCGAACTTCGCCGGCACAACTTTCAGTTTGGTGCGGAAGGACTCGGCGAGCTGAGCTTTCATTTTTGCCTTGAGCGGATCGAAGAGGAGCTTGCCGGCGCGGGCAACGCCGCCGCCGATGACGATGCGGTCGGGATTGAGCAGCCAGACGACAGAAGACAGTCCCGCAGCGAGATGCGTGGTGAATTCGTCCCAGACCTTGAGCGCGATGGGATCGCCGCGAAGTGCGGCCGCGGAGAGCGCGCGGGGCTCGCAGTCTTCGGCTGCGACGCGGCAGCGGGCTTTAGCATACAATTCGCGAGCCCGGGAAGTGACCTCACGGTTCCCGACATATTTCTCCAGCGCCCCGATATTGCCGTGCTCCCCGTGGCGGCCCTGGTAATCAATTCCCATCTGCCCGATCTCGCCCGCACCGTAGGTGGAGCCGCGGTAGAGTGCGCCGTTGAGAATGAGTCCGCCGCCAACACCCGTGCCGAGCGTGACGGCAATCATGTTCGTGGCCCCTTTTCCCGCGCCGTGGAGGAATTCAGCATAGCACATCGCGTTGGCATCGTTTTCCACATACGACGGCAGCCCGGTGCCGGAGGTGAGAGCGCGGGAAACATGCACGCGCTGCCAGCCCGGGACGTTCGTCAGTTCGTGGACATAACCGCGCGTGATATCTGCGAATCCAGGAACGCCCATACCGATGGTGGCGATTCCTTTGTGCTTTGTGCGGAGGTTGTTGATGCGGGCACAGAGTTCTTTGAGCAGTGCCTTCGGGCCATTGAATGCCGGGGTCGGGAGCGGCTCGCACTCTTCGAGGATTTCATGGCCCCGGACGACGCCGTATTTCACAGAAGTGCCGCCCATGTCTATGCCGACGGCGAGGGATGAAGAAGTGACGCGAGTGCTCATGAAGTCAGAGGAAGCGGTGGAAGGATTGAGGGTTATTGGGCGCCGGGAGCGGGAGGGGGCGCTGGAGCGGATTCGTCTGCCTGGTTGAGCACGTCCTCTTCAACGACCGTGGCCTTCTCCAGCTTTTCCGGCTCGTCGGGGAGATAGTGCGCGAGAAGGTCTATGGAGAAGTGCCACGACACGAGGTCGGGCTTCGTCTCGGCTTTGCGCTTAAAGTTGACGAAAACCTGGCACTCTCCTGCCCGCAGCGTTTCGTTCACAAGCCAGGAGATTTTCTTCGCGACGGGGTCGTACTGGGCGGGGACTTTGCCGATGCCAGCGATCTTCATTTCGATGGTCGCCGGGTCTATTCCTTCGAGCTTGCTGACGTCCACTTCGATACGTGGCCGGCGGGTGGCGATCTGTGCGTCGGGCAGCGGGGAAGTGGTGACGAGGGGTTCGCCATCGCCGCCGAGGAGTTGCTTCACGAGGTCGCCCTCAGCGGTGCCGCGGCTGCTGATGGCGCGTTTGAAGTTGGCGTCGCGCAGATCCGTGCCGATGACGATGTAGCGGGGAATGGCGGCAAACGGCGTGTCCCACGTGACCTTGGCTGGATTGACGGTGAACATGGCTTCGTAGCCTGCCTCCTTGCCGATCTCTTGCTCCCGTTCGCTGTGGTAGCCGCCGGGATAGGCATAGGTAGGGACTTTGACGGCGAACAAATCTTCGAAAAACTGACGGGAGTCCTTCATCTCGGTGCGGAGAAAAGTCTCGCCTCCTTCCGGGGATTTGCGGTACATGGAGTCTATCTTCGCCTTGTAAGGATGGCTCACACTGTGGCTGCCGATCTCACCGCCTGCGGCCATGAGTTCCTTGATTTCGGCAGTACTCATGGATTTGCTGCCGCCGTTCACGAACTTCTTGTAGAGGAAGACGGTGAAGGGATAGTCAAACTCCTTCAGCACCGGCAGCGCCAGTGTATAGACGCTCTTCCAGCCGTCATCCATGGTGATGACGACAGCAGGGTCAGGGATGTCCTTTTCTCCGCGGCGCCATGCGAGGAAGTCCTTCATGGAGATGACCGGAACGCGTGCGTCCTTCAGCGCCTGCATTTGCCCGCGGAACCGGTCTATGTTTAGCTGCATCTGATTGCCGGCCTTCCCCTTCACAAACTCGTGATAGCCGAGAATGGAGACCTGGGCGGACTTGTTGACGGTGAGCGCGGGAACGGTGGGATCCAGAGGGGCGGGCGATGGAGGAGGTGTGGCCGCAGCCGGTTCATCCACGATCTCGGGCACGGCTCCGGTCTGTGCCGCGGGAGGGGCTTCTTTCTGTTTGAGTTTGTCACACGACACACCGCTCCCGAGAGCGAGGATGAGGCAGAGAAGGAGACGCGAGGGCCGTGGGGACATGGAAATTCTGGCCGAGACTATGCGGTCTGTTTGTGAATGCAACGCGGACGGCACTGCGTCTTCGGCACGAAAAAGCCCCTCCGGTTCACACCGGAGGGGCTGCGATAAGATTCAAGGCTAGGCCGGGGGCCATCGCCGGTGACTATTTGTCCTTCTTCGGCTCCTCCGTTTTCGGAGCGTCTGCGGCGGGGGCATCCGTTTTCGGAGCATCCGCGGCGGGGGCTTCTTTCTTCATCTCTTTGTCCTTCTTCGGATCGGCCTTGGGGGCGGTCTCCTTGGCGTCTGGCTTTTTGGCCGTGTCTTCTTTCTTCGGCTCTTCGGGTTTGTCCGTCGCCTTCTTGTCCGCGTCTTTGTCCGGGCGTTTGATTTTGAAATCCTTCAACTTGAGTTCCTTCTTCTCCTTGAGGGCTTTGG
>JANOZA010000715.1:0-5059 GCA_031429155.1 Verrucomicrobiota bacterium
CAGCGACGTTTCGATTCCCGGCACCGCCGGCGCGGACAACCGCAAGACCCTGACTCTGACGCATGTAGAATCCAGCTCCACCGGCACCAATCCGGGGAGCGGCGAAATCAGCGGGAGCATCGGCGATAGTGTGTTGGGCACTGCGGGGCAACTGGCCACCAGTGTCACCAAGTCAGGCTTGGGAACATGGACGCTTTCGGGGGCCAACACCTACAGCGGCACCACCAGAGTCCAGGCCGGCACGCTGGCCATCACGCGCTTCGATTCCCTCGGCGGCGGGCCACTGGACATCACCACCGGGGCCAGGCTGCGGCTGGACTTCATTGGCACGCGCCAGATTGCTTCGCTCACCTTCGATGCCGGCAGCGCGCGGCCAGGCGGCACCTACGGCTCTTCCATCTCGACCGCGACGAACAAGGACGACACCCGTTTCAGCGGCCCCGGCACGCTCACCGTCGGACCGGTTTCCTTCCCCACCACCACGACCATCGCGCGGACCGGTGGCAGCGAACCATCCAACGGCGGAGTGGCCGTGACCTTAAGCGCCACCGTGGCGGGCACCGCGCCCGCCGGCAGCGTGGCGTTTTATGACGGGCTTACGCTCATCGGCAGCAGCACGCTCAATGGTTCGCCTCAGGCCAGCTTCACCACCACCACGCTGGCGGGCGGCGCTCATGCCATCACCGCCCAATATGTTGGAAATGCAGGCAGCGCGCCGAGCACCTCCGCCCCACTCACCCAGACCGTGGTGGAAACCCGACCGCCTACCACGATCACTCTCGCCAGCGGCACCAACCCCTCCAACCGCTGGATCCCCGTCACCTTCACCGCCACCGTGTCCGGCGCGGCACCCACCGGCAGCGTCACCTTTTTCGACGAAGCCACGGAGCTGGGCTCTGCCGCATTGAATGGCTCCGCGCAGGCCTCGCTCACCACCGCCACCCTTCCCGTGGGCTGGCGAGCCATCACCGCCCGATACTCAGGGGACTCCGCGAATGCGCCGAGCGCGACCACGACGACGCTCTTTCAGTCCGTCAATCCACCCGCCGGAAACGGGAAGCTCAAGGTCTTCATCCTCGCCGGCCAATCCAACATGCAGGGCAAAGCCAGCGCCGAAATTGGCCGCAACCCGAACAACCTAACTAACACCAACTTTGCCGGCGGACTCGGCAGCCTGCGCAACCTGCTCAACCGGAACCCCGCGAAGTATGGCTATCTGGCAGACCTCGCGAATCCTGTGGGTGCGAATCCCGGCTGGCTCAAACGCAGTGATGTCGGAGTCACCTACTGGAGCGGACCTGAACCCAGCAATGCAAATCCGTCATCCCCGGCACGGAATGGCAATCTCGATCCCTACTTCGGCAATGAAGGAGAAGGTGGTCGCATGGGCCCGGAGTATAGCTTTGGCTTGGTGGTCGGCAGTCAACTGGGCGACAAGGTGCTGCTCATCAAATATGCCTTTGGCGGCAAATCGCTGGCGGTGGACTTCCGCCCGCCTGGTGCCGTTACAGCGCGTGGAGGAGTCGTGGGTCCTTATTACACCGGCCTTGTCTCCCGGGTGAATCAAGTGCTGGCCAACCTCTCGACCTACTACCCGGCCTATACTGGCGGCGGTTATGAGATTGCTGGTTTCGGCTGGCACCAGGGCTTCAATGACCGCATCAACAGTGGCTACACCGCCGAGTATGAGGCCAACATGACTAATTTCATCAAGGATATCCGCACCCAGCTCAGTCTGCCCAGTCTGCCATTCGTCATCGCCGATACCGGCATGGACAACGCCGCCGTCGGTCCTGGTTCCCTGATTGAAGCCCAAGGCAACGTCGCCGATCCCGCGAGACACCCCGAGTTTGCCGGCACTGTCATCACCGTAAAAACGAAGCCCTTTGACTACGGCCAACTGCTGGGCGCCAGCGACGAAGGCTATCACTGGGATTGGAACGCCGAGAGTTACTTCAACATCGGCGAAAGCATGGCCCAGGCGATGATGACCCTGGTCCCGACGTTCAGCTCCACGCCCTTCAGCGCCTGGGCGCTTGATCCCGCGCAAGGCCTCACCCCCGGCGTCAACGATGGCCTCCTGGACGATCCCGACTTCGATGGCATTTCCAATCTGCTGGAGTTCACGCTCCACGGCCATCCGCTCGTCTCCTCGCCAGCCGTCCTGCCGACGATCACCGAATCCGCCGGCGCGTGGGTCTTCACCTACAACCGCAGCGTCGCCTCGCGCCCGCCCGCCACGATCCAAATCGTCGAGTACGGCAACGACCTGACAGGCTGGACGCCCCTGACCATTCCATTGAACAGCGCCACCAGCGTGACGATCACCCCCCAGGGACAAACCGATCGCGTGCAGGTGACTCTTCCGCTGCTGGGAGCCAGGGGCTTTGTGCGCCTCAAAGTCATGTAGTCATGAAAAACCTCATCGCTCTCTGCCTCGCCGGCTGGTGCTTCGTCGCCACGCTCGCTGCCGCAACCAAGCCCAACATCGTCATCATCTACGCCGACGATTGGGGCTGGGGTGATCTTGGGTGCCACGGGCATCCTTGGTTGAAGACGCCACATCTCGACCGACTCGCCAGCGAGGGCACGGATTTTCAGCAGTTCAATGTGCTCAACCCCGTCTGCTCCCCGAGCCGCACCGCGCTGATGACGGGGCATTATCCGGCGCGGTATTCCGTGCATCAGCACTTCGCGGCGCCAGCGTCGAATCATGCCCGCAACATGCCCGACTGGCTCGACCCGAAAGCGCCCACGCTGCCGCGCATCCTCAAACAAGCAGGCTATCGCACGGCGCACTTCGGCAAATGGCATCTGACCAATCGCGATACGCACGGCGCACCAAAACCGGAGGCCTACGGCTACGATGAATTCGCGATTTTCAACGGCGGCGCGGAATTGCCGTCGGCGGATATGCACGCCACAGCCGCGAACACCGTGGCATTCATAAAGGCAAATAAGGGCAAACCGTTTTTCGTAAATGCGTGGCTTCACGAGAGCCACACGCCGCACGTTCCCACGGCGGAATCCATGGAAAAGTGGAAGCATCTCGACAAGCAAAAGCAGGTCTATTCCGCCGTCATCACCGATGGCGACAATGCCGTCGGTGCCATCCTTGACGCATTGAAAACGGAGGGCGTGGAAAGCAACACCCTCGTGATGTTCAGCAGCGACAACGGCCCCGAATCCACCGGCGGCAACCCCGCGCAGAAGTTGCTCGATCAAGACGCGCAAGTGACCGGCTACGGCACGCATTACAGCATCGGCCAGACGGGCGGGCTGCGTGGACGCAAACGCAGTTTGTTTGAAGGCGGCGTGCGCGTGCCATTCGTCGTGCGTTGGCCCGGACACCTGCCTGCTGGCGCGAAAAACGAAACGACCGCCTTCACCGCCGTTGATCTGCTGCCCACACTTTGCGCCGCAGCGAGCGTCGCACTGCCCGCCGACTACAAAGGCGATGGCGAGAACCTCATTGATGTCTTCAACGGGAAACATCAGGCCCGCACGCGTCCCATCTTTTGGGAATGGCAGGGCAAAGCCGCCGAGCCGGATTGGTGGCCGCGCCTCGCCGTGCGCGATGGCGATTGGAAACTCATGCTCACCGCCGATGCCAAGCGCGCCGAACTGCACAACCTCGCGAAGGATCGCGCCGAAGCCAACAACCTTGCCAAAGACCATCCCGAAATCGTCGCCCGCCTCACCAAGCTCGTGCTCGATTGGAAAGCCACGCTCCCCGAGAAGCCGAATCCTGACTGCCTGACGACGGCACCCGACCCCGTGAAGCCCAGCCCACCGAAGCCCGGTGCCAAAGGTTCCGTCGTGACACCCGAAGCCCGTGCCAAAGCTTTCGGGCGCTGGGACACGAACAAAGACGGCTTCCTGACTCTCGACGAATACAAAGCGGGACTGAAGGGCCAGGATAACCTCGAAGCCCGCCTCAAGAACTTCGACAAGAACGGCGACGGCAAGGTGAGCCGCGAGGAGTTCGTTGCGCCGGCTGCCAAATAACCTTCAAGTTATAGCGCCTTGAAACACACGCTCGTCGCTCTCGTCTCCCTGCTGCTGACACCGCTGGCATGGCTGGCTGCCGCCGAGCCATCCAAGCCCAATATCGTCCTCATTCTCGCGGATGACCTCGGCTATGGCGACGTCGGTTGCTACGGCGCGACGAAGGCGAAGACGCCCAACATTGACCGGCTCGCGAACGAAGGCCGGCGATTCACCGATGCGCACTCGGCCTCGGCGGTCTGCACGCCGTCACGTTACGCGCTGCTCACGGGCGAGTATCCGTTTCGTAAGAACCTCTGGCGGCCGGTGATGAATGCCAGCGCGCTGGTCATCGCGCCATCGCGGACGACCGTTGCGAGTTTGCTCAAGCGACAGGGCTACGCGACGGCGTGTTTCGGCAAGTGGCACCTCGGTTTCGGCAGTCAGCCGAAGCCCGACTGGAACGCCGACCTCAAACCCGGCCCGCTCGAACTGGGCTTCGACCATTACTTCGGCATCCCCGTGGTGAGCAGTCATCCACCGTTCGTGTGGGTGGAGAATCATCGCGTCGTGGGGCTCGATGCGGCCGACCCGCTCCTTTACGGCGGCAAGGCGGTCACGCAGGAGTTTCCGGAGAAAATGCTGATGCCCGCGATGTCAGGCACGAAGGCCGCTGGCTCTACATCGGCGCGCAGGGCGGCGGCGGATTCGCTGGCAGGAAACCCGGCGACCACAGTCTCGGCGGCCCCGCCGCACTCAAATTCACCGGCGAAAAAAACAGCGACATCGCCGACGGCAAACTCAAACCCGACGCGCCCGACACCCAACTCTACGACCTCGAAGCCGAGCGCTCCCAGTCGCGCAACCTCATCCGCGAGCATCCAGAACAGGCGGCGCTGATGGCCAAACATCTCGCCGACTTGCAACAGCAGCCTAGCAGCCTGTCGGACTTAGCCCGCCCCGGTTCAGATGCCTGGAAAACCTGGAAATAATAACGGGGCTGCGCGGATCATTCCTGGCCCTGAGGCTGCGGAAGTGCTATAGGACCTGCATGGCCGCCCGATTCATCACC